>JBJOQV010000505.1:0-2516 GCA_046049785.1 Pseudomonadota bacterium | reverse complement strand
AGTTGCAGATGAAATTGTTTCTGGGTCTTTTGCTGTGGTGCGTTCTGTTTGTCATCGCATGGCCGCTGGCCATCGCGGTGATCCTGCTGTTTCCGCTGGTGTGGCTGATCGCGCTGCCGTTTCGCCTGGCCGGCGCGGTGGTTTCTGCGGCTTTCGCGCTGGTGAAGGCGATTTTGTTTTTGCCGGCACGGCTGCTGGGGGCGCGCGGCTAGTGAATTCAGCGCGCTGCTGGGCACGCTCTGCTCAGCAAGGCTGTGGGCACTGGAAGCGGTTTTACTCCGCATGGCGGCTGGAGTCGCCCGGTGTGCGGAAGGTGGTGCCGGACAACGGCTACGACGCCTGCAATTGTCCGGCGAAGTGATGGTTCTGAAGTAGATCACGCAATATCCACAAGGGTTTTGGGGCAGAACTGCCGGAAAAACCCCATGGATATTGCGTAGGCAAGAGCTGTTAGTGGTTATTGATGGACCGGTAGAGCAGAGAAAGCTGTCGTTCCCGCGTAGGCGGGAACCCAGGGATATCTGATGCCTTGCGTGCTGCTAGATACACCTGGATTCCCGCCTCCGCGGGAATGACACCTCAGAGGGGCAAATTGCCTGCGGGAGTTTTTTGGGCGAGCAAGCCGCCTACCGCATCCGACTGCAACGCCCACCGCGGCTTCACAGAAAACCCCGCCGCAGCATCATGCAGCCCCATTTGCAGTCGCAGCGCACCGGCCAGTGCGATCATCGCGCCATTGTCGGAGCAAAACTCAAGCTCAGGAAAGTGCAGTGCAAAGCCTTCTCTGATCGCGGCGTGTGCGAGCGCGGCGCGTAGCCGTTGATTGGCACCCACACCGCCGGCCACCACCAGGCAATCGCGGCCGGTGGCTTGCAGCGCGGCGAGCGACTTTGCGACCAGCACGTCGGCCACGGCCTGTTCAAACTCGCGCGCGAGATCGGCTTTCCATCCATCGTGTGGCAACGCGGCGCATTTGTTGGCCTGCGTGAGTACCGCAGTTTTGAGGCCCGCAAAACTGAAATTCAAATCACCGGAGCGCAGCAGCGGCCGCGGCAGTTTGAATTGCCCGGCGCGGCCATGCTCTGCGAGCTTCGCAAGCTTGGGGCCGCCGGGGTAGGGCAGGCCTAGAAGTTTGGCGCTTTTGTCAAAAGCTTCGCCGGCGGCATCGTCAATCGTTTCGCCCAGGAGTGCGTAGTGGCCTACTGCGGCCACGTCCATCAGTTGCGTGTGCCCGCCTGAGACCAGCAGCGCCACATGCGGAAACTTGGGCGGATCGCTGGATAGCAGCGGCGAGAGCAGGTGCCCTTCCAGATGATGCACGCCCAGCGCGGGCACATTGAGCGACGCGGCCAGTGACTTAGCCAAACCCGCGCCCACCAGCAGCGCGCCGGCAAGCCCCGGCCCTTGCGTGTAGGCAATGCCGTTGATCGCAGAAAGCTCAACGCCGGCCTGCGCGCATACCTGCCGGATCAGCGGTACGCCGTGGCGGATGTGGTCGCGGCTGGCAAGCTCCGGCACCACGCCGCCGTACTGCGCGTGCATGGCAATCTGACTGTGCAGCGCATGCGCAAGCAAGCCTCGCTGCGTGTCATACAGCGCGACACCAGTTTCGTCGCACGAGGTTTCAATCCCCAGAACCAGCATGGTGCTGCTTACGCGCCCGCAATCACGTCGGCCATCGCATCCAGCATGCGCGCGTCTTCACCAATCGGCGGCGCAAGCGTGATGGACAGTTGCGGATGTTGCCTGCGCGCGGCCTCGATCAGCAGCGGCAAATCCTCGCGCAAGTGTTTGCCCGCTGCCAGAAACACCGGTACCACCCGCACTGTGCGCAGTCCTTGCTGCGCGGCATCCGCGATGGCATCAGGTAGCTCGGGCTTGCCAAACTCCAGGTACGCCAGCCGCACATCCGCCTGCGGCATGCGGCTTTTGAGGCGCATACACAGCGCTTCAAAAGGCGCGTACCACGCGGCGTCGCGCGAGCCATGCGCAAACAGGATCAGTGCGGTTTTGTCACTATTCATGAACAAATTGTAGTTGGCGCGGTTTTTGCACCATCTAAACGCATGACGCCACGCTTGTCAGTGTTGATTGTGACCGATCCGGAAGCCGATCCAGGCGCGGCGCACGATATTGAAGAAGCGCTCACCAACGCCGGCCACTTGGTGCTGGGCGTGCGCGCGGGCGATGCGCGCTTGCCGGATGCGGTGGCACACCTGAACCCGGACGTGATCGTGGTGCGCAGCGACGCCGGCGCGCGCGATGTGCTGGAACACATCGTCATGGCCACGCGTGATGCGCGGCGGCCGATTGCCATGTTCACCGAGCAGGGCGACCGCGAGCAAATGCACGCGGCCATGAGCGCCGGCGTATCCGCTTACGTAGTGGCGGGCCTGAAGGCCGAGCGCGTGCAGGCGGTGGTGGATGTGGCCATGGCCCGCTTTGCGGTGGATGAGCAATTGCGCAGCGAGCTTGCCGCCACGCGCCAGCAACTGGAGCAACGCAAGATTGTCGAG
>JBJOQV010000504.1:0-10350 GCA_046049785.1 Pseudomonadota bacterium | reverse complement strand
ACTTGGCAGATCAATTGAAGGAGTGCGCATGAACGCCCGCACCAATGTGAATATCTACGCAGAACGCCGCGCCCACGCGATTGCGCGCATGAACGCCGCTGGCGGCGGCATTGGCATTGTGGCTACTGCGCCGGAAGTGCCGCGCAATGCTGACAGCGATTACCAATACCGCTACGACAGCTACTTTTACTACCTCACCGGCTTTGAGGAGCCGCAATCGGTAGTGGTGTTGATCGCGGGCAGCCAACCCAAGCAAATTCTGTTCTGCCGCGAAAAAAATGAAGAGCGCGAGATTTGGGACGGTTACCGCTACGGCCCGGCCGCAGCACGTGAAGCGTTTGGTTTTGATGAAGCGTATGACATTGCCAAGCTGGACGAAATGATGCCCCAGCTCATCGCCAACCAAAGCGCGGTGCACAGCTTTGTGGGCACCAGCATGGATGCCAAGCTGGCACAGTGGCTGGGCGTAATCCGCGGCCAGGTGCGCGCCGGCAAAGTGGCGCCGCAAACATTTTTTGATCTGCGCAAAATTTTGAATGAAATGCGCCTGATCAAAGACGCGCATGAGCTGGACATCATGCGCGCTGCCGGCAAAATTTCTGCCCATGCGCACGTGCGCGCCATGCGCAAGTGCAAGCCGGGACTGCGCGAATATCATCTTGAAGCGGAACTGCTGCACGAGTTTCGCATGCACGGCAGCGAGTACCCGGCCTACGGCAGCATTGTGGGCACGGGTGCGAACAGTTGCATCCTGCACTACCGCGCCGGCAACACCGAGATCAAGGATGGCGATGTGGTGCTGATCGATGCCGGCTGCGAGCTGCAAGGCTACGCCAGCGACATTACGCGCACCTTTCCGGCCAACGGCAAATTCAGCGGGCCGCAAAAAGCGATTTACGAACTGGTGCTGGCCGCTCAGGAAGCCAGCATTGCGCAGGTGAAGGCCGGCAATAAATTCTCTGCGTATCACGATGCATCCACCAAAACGCTTGCGCAAGGTTTGATTGACCTGGGCCTGGTGCAAGGCAGCCTGGATGCGGTGCTGGAATCCGGCAGCTACAAACAGTTTTACATGCACCGCGCCGGCCACTGGCTGGGGCTGGACGTGCATGATTGCGGTGATTACGCGGATGCAAGCGCGCCCTATGTCGAAGGCAAAGAGCGTGAAAGCCGCAAACTGCAAGCCGGCATGGTGCTCACGGTTGAGCCGGGGTTGTATGTGCGCCCTGCCGAGAATGTTGACCCAAAATGGTGGAACATCGGCGTGCGCATTGAAGACGATCTCGTCGTGACCGCGCAAGGACATGAAAATCTCACGCGTGATGTGCCCGTGAAAGTGGCGGAGATCGAAGCGCTGATGCGTGGGTAGATCTTGCCCCCTCTCGCTTATAGGGAGAGGGTTGGGGCGAGGGTAGGTCTCGGTACACCCGCACCCAGACGTTACAAAAATGTACACAAAAGTCATCGCCGTCGCGTTGCTCATTTTTTAAGCACGCGCATGCTATAGTTCGCGCCCTTTTCCGAAAAATTCATCGCGCTGCTAGCCATGCAACTCGGCCCTTATCAACTCCCGAACAACGTGTTTGTCGCGCCCATGGCCGGCGTTACCGACCGGCCGTTTCGCCAGCTATGCAAAACGCTGGGTGCGGGCTACGCGGTGAGCGAGATGGCGGCCAGCAATCCCAAATTGTGGGCCACCGACAAGACCACGCGCCGCCTGAATCACGATGGCGAAATCGCGCCGATCGCAGTACAGATCGCGGGCAGCGATCCGGCCATGCTCGCCCATGCGGCGCAGTTCAACATGGACAAGGGCGCGCAGATCATTGATATCAACATGGGCTGCCCGGCCAAGAAGGTCTGCAATGTGGCCTGCGGCTCGGCGCTTTTGAAAGATGAACAGCTTGTCGCTGACATTCTTGAAGCGGTGGTGAAGGCGGTGGCTGTGCCGGTCACGCTTAAATTCCGCACTGGCTGGGATCGTGATCACAAGAACGCGCTGACCATCGCGCGCATTGCGCAAGAGGCCGGCATTGCCATGCTCACGCTGCACGGCCGCACGCGCGCAGATGCCTACACCGGTCACGCGGAATACGACACGATTGCCGCAGTGAAAGCGACGATGAACATTCCGGTGGTGGCCAATGGCGATATTGATTCTCCCCACAAAGCCAAGGCCGTCCTTGAGTACACCCGTGCAGATGCCGTAATGATCGGCCGCGCCGGGCAAGGCCGGCCGTGGCTTTACGGTCAAGTGGCGCACTATCTGGCAACCGGCGAGCTGCGCGATGAGCCAACCCCATCCGTCATCAAACCGATTCTGCTTGACCACCTGCAGCACCACTATGCGTTTTACGGTGAACATCAAGGCCTGCGTACCGCACGCAAGCACATCATTTGGTACACCAAACAACTCGCCGGCAGTGAAACGTTCTGTGCCCGCATGAACACGCTTGAAGACACGCACAGCCAGTGGATTGCCGTGCGTGATTTCTTTGATTCACTTATCGCTGATGGCGATACCCTGAACTACGCAGAACAACTCAAACAAGCCGCATGAGCCAAGCCAATTCCATAGAAGACTGCGTCAAACGCAATCTTGAAAAGTACTTCAAAGACATCGACGGCGAAGAAGTCACCGGCGTGTACGACATGGTGATCAGCGCCGCCGAGCGGCCGATGCTCGAAGTCGTGATGCAGCGCGCGCAGCAAAACCAAAGCCTGGCTGCGCAAATGCTGGGCATCAACCGCAACACTTTGCGCAAAAAACTGATTGAGCACGGGATGCTCTGAGTGGCGCGCAATGTAGAGATCAAAGCGCGGGTTGAAAGCATGGTGGCGCTAGAGCAAAAAGTACTTGCTGTCGCCACGCACGGCCCAACGCTGCTGCAACAGACTGACACTTTTTTTATAGCGCAACATGGCCGGCTCAAGCTGCGTGAATTTGCCGATGGCAGCGCAGAACTGATCGCTTATTCACGCGCCGACCAAAGCGGGCCGAAACTGTCCGACTACGAACGCGTTGCCGTCCATGATGCACCCGGCCTGATTCGGACGCTCGCGCGCAGCAATGGCGTCGCGCAGCAAGTACGCAAGACACGGACGCTCTACCTTGCCGGCCAGACCCGCATTCATCTTGATCGGGTTGAAGATTTGGGCGACTTTATTGAGCTTGAAGTCGTACTGGGCGAAGGTGAGTCGCTGGAGCATGGGCAGCGCATCGCGCAAGAACTGATGCAAACACTGGGCATTGCGCCTGACCAATTGGTGACGCACGCCTACGCAGACTTACTTGAAGCAAAACACAAAGACAGCACAACAACATCATGATCAAACAAGCCCTGCTCTCCGTCTCCGATAAAACTGGTGTGGTTGAATTTGCACGCGCGCTACACGCGCTGGGCGTTGCGCTGCTGTCCACCGGCGGCACCGCCAAGCTGCTGGCGCAAAGCGGCCTGCCGGTGACGGAGATTGCAGACTACACCGGCTTTCCAGAAATGCTGGATGGCCGGGTGAAGACCCTGCACCCCAAGGTGCACGGCGGCTTGCTCGCGCGCCGCGATCTGCCCGCGCACATGGCCAAGCTGGCGGAGCACGGCATTCCCGCCATCGATATGGTGGTCATCAACCTGTATCCGTTTGAATCCACGATTGCGAATCCAGACGTGACCTTTGACGATGCGATTGAAAACATCGATATCGGCGGCCCGGCGATGCTGCGCTCCTCCGCCAAGAATCACAAGGATGTCACGGTGCTGATTGACCCTGTCGATTACGCCGGCGTGCTGGCCGAGATGCAGGCCAACCAGAACACGGTGAGCTACGCCACCAACTTTCGCCTCGCCAAAAAAGTGTTTGCGCATACGGCGCGCTACGACGGCATGATCGCCAACTTTTTGACGCGCCTGCCCGATAGCGGCGAAATAGCCAGCCGCAGCGACTACCCGGACACGTTGACGCTGCAGTTTTCCAAGGCGCAAGGCATGCGCTATGGCGAAAATCCGCATCAAAGCGCCGCCTTTTACCGCGACGTGAAAGTGGCCGATGGCCTGCTGGCCAACTACAAGCAACTGCAAGGCAAAGAGCTGTCTTACAACAATATTGCGGACGCTGATGCAGCCTGGGAATGCGTGCGGCAGTTTCATGATGGTGCGGCTTGCGTGATTGTGAAGCACGCCAACCCCTGCGGCGTGGCGGTGGCAGTGGATTGCAAGGCGGCGTACGACAAAGCGTTCAAGACCGATCCAACTTCTGCGTTTGGCGGCATTATCGCCTTCAACCAACCCGTGAATGCGCAGTGCGCAGAAGCGGTGAGCAAGCAGTTTGCCGAGGTCATCATCGCGCCCGGTTACGACGATGCAGCGCTTGCCGTGTTTGCGGCCAAGCAAAACCTGCGCATCCTCACCTGCCACCCCGGCCACGGGCAAAACCTGCTGGACATCAAGCGTGTGGGCGGCGGTCTGCTGGTGCAATCGCCCGATGCGCGCGGCATGACCGCGGCAGAGCTCAGGTGCGTGACGAGCAAAACGCCCACCGCCGCACAATTGAGTGATCTGATGTTTGCCTGGCGCGTGGCCAAGTTTGTGAAGAGCAACGCGATTGTGTTTTGCAAAGATGGCATGACCATCGGCGTCGGTGCCGGCCAGATGAGCCGGGTGGACTCTGCGCGCATTGCCGCGATCAAGGCGAAGAACGCTGGGCTGTCGCTTGAAGGTTGCGTCGTGGCCTCGGATGCATTCTTTCCGTTCCGCGATGGACTCGATGTGCTTGCGGATGCGGGCGCAACCGCGGTGATTCAACCCGGCGGCTCCATGCGCGATGACGAAGTGATTGCAGCTGCCAATGAACGCGGGGTGGCAATGGTGCTCACCGGCGTGCGGCACTTCAGGCACTAATGCTGATCCGTCCACTCACGCTGCAAGACGCGACGGAGTACCGGCTGCTGCGCCTGCGCGGTTTTCAAGAGCATCCGGATGCGTTTAACTCAAGCTATGAGGAGCAATCCCAAGAGCCCTTGTCTGCGATGGAGAAACGCATCGAGCAGGCGCTTGCGAGTCCGCGCGAATTCATGCTGGGTGCATTTGACGACGCGGGCGCACAGATAGGCGCTGTGGCCTTGTCAGTCGAGCGCCGTATCAAGCTGCAGCACAAGGGCTGGGTGTATGGCATGTACGTGCCAACCGAACATGCGGGCAAAGGAATTGGCCGCGCGCTACTCACCGAGCTGGTCAGCCTGGCGCGGCAGCACGGCGCATTTGATCATTTGCACCTGACAGTGACCGCGACCAATCCGCGCGCAGTCCGGCTATATGAATCGGTTGGATTTGTTGCCGGCGGCACGGAAGCGCGGGCGATCAAAACCGGTGGCCAGTACTATGACAAGCTGCATATGGCGCTCTTGCTGTAGAGCATATCAAAGCGGCCTCTACGCAATATCCATGCGCCTTTTGAGCCATTTTCGCCTCAAAAGGCGCATGGATACTGCGTAGAAGCAGTTAAATCCGCCAGAAATTAGGCTAGATCCTTCACCAGCGCCGCGCGCGCCTCTGCACCCACAGGCTGCGCGACCGTGTAAGCCGGGTGGTCTACTCCCATCGACAGCGTCACGCCATACTTGAGCGCTTCTGCCATGTCTTTGGTCAGCTCGAAGCGCAAAAAATGCACGGCTGCGGTTTTTTCATCGTTGCTGCGCTCCAGGTCTTCATCGGCAATGGCATGAACCTTGGCAGCACCTTCCACTTGCAGCCACACTTTGTGCTCCACGCCGCGTAGTTTTTTCAGCTCGACTTTGCGCTGCTCTACATCGTCGTACTCGATCAGCATGGTCGCTTTGAAGTTGCGGCCGTCGGGAATCAGCGGGTTGTAGGCTTCCAGCTCGTCCAGAATGCCTTGCTCTTCAAACGTTTTTTCGATGCGCAGCATTTCCTGCACTTGGTAGCGCACGGTCATTTCGTCTTCAAACAGCAGCGTGATGTGCTCGCCCAGATGCACGCTGCGGTTCTTTTTGTGCGCGATCACTTGGGCGCGGAATTCTGCGCGTTTTTTTGAATAGGCTTCAAGCGTCCAGAGGTTTTCCACGGTGAGTTTGCCTTGGGTAGTCATCATTGCAATTCCTTAGTTAGTTTGATGACGAAATGACTTAGCGCTGCGCGCTTGAATGACAAAATGACCGGTCATTGTGTCATGCGCGCGAAGCACGCGTCATTTGGTCATGCTGTTCAATCCGGCAACCCATATGCCTTACGCACCAGTGTGATCGGGTGGCGCACTTTGCCGTCGGCCGAGCCGGGTTTCATTTGATTCATGCCTTGCTCGATATGGTGGCCGGCCAGCGCGCAATCTGAGCTGATGTGATCGGGCGCGGCTTCTTCCATCTGGCGGTACACCGGCTTGCCGATCTTGATCGCCATTTCGTGATATTCCTTCTTGACGCCCCAGGTTCCGGCGTGGCCGGAGCAGCGCTCCACCGTCGTCACCTTGGTGTTCGGAATCGCCTGCAGAAAATCGCGCGTTTTCAAGCCCATGTTCTGCACGCGCAAGTGGCAGGCCACGTGATAGCTCACATTGCCCAGCGGCTGCGCAAAATCGGTTTTGAGCAGGCCATCTTTCTTGCGGCCTTCGAGATATTCAAACGGGTCAAACATGGCTTTCTTGACCGTTTGCACGTCAGCATCATTTGGATACATCATCGGCAGCTCTTGCTTGAACATCAGCGTGCACGAAGGAATCAGGCCGACAATGGCATAGCCTTCGCGCGCGAGCTTGGCCAGTTGCGGAATGTTCTTTTCTTTGTTCTTGGCGACGCTGTCCAGATCGCCCAATTCCAATTTAGGCATGCCGCAGCAGGCTTCTTTTTCCACCAGCACGTAGGGAATCTGGTTGTGGTCCAGCACCTTGAGAAAATCATGGCCGATGCCGGGCTCGTTGTAGTTCACGTAGCAAGTGGAATACACCGCCACCTTGCCGGGCGTTTTGGTGCCGTTTTGCACTGCGTGCGGCTTTGAAGGCGCTGCGTTCGGGCGGAATTTATGGGGCGCAAACTCGGGCAGCCACGCGTCTTTGTGCACGCCCATTACTTTTTCACCTATGCTGCGCAGCGCCTTGCTCTTGCTCGCCGCATTCACGGTTTGCACCACGATGGGAATGGTGGCCAGCTTGCCGTTGGCATCGGTGTTGCTCAGCAGCTTGTCACGCGTTTGCGTGGCGGTGCCCTGCTTGAACTGAATTGCCTTGCCGCGCAGCATCAGGTGCGGAAAGTCCAGATTCCACGGGTGCGGCGGCACGTAGGGGCATTTGGTGACATAGCACACATCACACAGATAGCACTGGTCTACGACCTTCCAATAATCTTTCTTATCAACGCCATCGACTTCGAGCGTCTTGCTGTTGTCCACCAAATCAAACAGTGTGGGAAAGCTGTTGCACAGGCTCACGCAGCGGCGGCAGCCGTGGCAGATGTCGAACACACGCTCCATCTCTTTGAGCGCGGATTCTTCGTTGTAGAAATCCGGATTCAGCCAATCAAGCGGATGCCGGGTGGGCGCTTCGAGATTGCCTTCGCGGGTGCCTTGGATTGGAGCGCTCATGGGTGGGTCTTGATTTGTCGAGGAGATTATTTAGTTTTTGGAGCAATCGAGCAGTGAGCGTAGCGAGCGCCTCAAGGTTGAACCGAGGCGCACAGGCGTATACGAATACGCCGAGCACCGCAGGTTCAAGATTGAGGCGCGCAGTAGCTCAGTGCCGATTGATCAAGCCGCTACGGTTTCCAAAGCCTTGGCAAACCGGTTCGCATGGCTGCGCTCGGCTTTGGCCAGTGTTTCAAACCAGTCGGCGATTTCGTCAAACCCTTCGGTGCGCGCGGCCTTGGCCATGCCTGGGTACATGTCGGTGTACTCATGCGTTTCGCCGGCCACGGCGGATTTCAGGTTGTCGGTGGTAGCGCCAATAGGCAGATCGGTTGCTGGGTCACCCACCTGCGCGAGGTAGTCCAGATGGCCGTGTGCATGGCCCGTTTCACCTTCCGCGGTGGAGCGGAACAGCGCGGCAACGTCTGCATGACCTTCTACGTCGGCCTTGTTTGCGAAGTACAGGTAGCGGCGGTTGGCTTGCGATTCACCCGCAAACGCATCCTTGAGGTTCTGATGAGTCTTGGTTCCTTTGAGGGACGGCATGGTGTAGCTCCTTCATTGCAATGAACCGGTTGTAGGATTAACCGGGAAACGCATCTTATTCCTATTAAATCAAGTTCTTCAATTGAATTTATCAATGACACGTATTGCATGATTCAACGGGCAGCAAGGGTTTTTGCGGGCACGGCCGCCTTGGCCAAGTAACATCCGGCCATGCGAATCCTTGGTATCGATCCCGGCTCGCGCGTCACGGGCTTTGGCGTGATTGATTGCGCGGGCAGCAAAATTGCCTATGTCGCCAGCGGCGTGATCCGCACCAGCGAAGGCGCGCTGCCCGAGCGCATTGGCGAAATCGTCGCCGGCATCGGGCAGGTGGCGGCGCAATACGCGCCTGACTTAAGCGCCGTGGAGCAAGTGTTTGTCAACGTCAACCCCAAAGCCACGCTGATGCTGGGCCAGGCGCGCGGCGCGGCGATTGCGGCGCTGGTGGGCGCGCAGTTGCCGGTGCATGAATACACCGCGCTGCAGGTCAAGCAAAGCGTGGTGGGCTACGGCAAGGCCAAGAAAGAGCAGGTGCAAGAGATGGTGATGCGTCTGCTCAAACTGCCGGGTATCCCCAGCAGCGACGCGGCTGATGCGCTGGCCTGCGCCATTTGCCATGCGCATGCCGGCAAACTCACTGAATCGCTCACCACACTGTCGGTCGTAGCCAAGACCACGCTGGGCAAGCGCGGCAACATCAAGGTGGTGCGCGGGCGGCTTGTATGATGAGTTTCGCTCTAAATCCAAACCCGTCTACGCAATATCCATGCGCTTTTTCGAGCAAAAATGGCTGAAAATGCGCATGGATATTGCGTAGAACATATTTTTACGCTTAGAAAATCATGATCGGACGCATTGCCGGCACCCTGCTTGAAAAAAACCCGCCACACGTGTTGGTGGACTGCGCCGGCGTGGGCTACGAGCTGGACGTGCCGATGAGCACGCTCTACAACCTGCCCGAGCTAGGCGCCAAAGTCACGCTGCTCACGCAGCTTATCGTGCGTGAAGACGCGCACTTGCTCTACGGCTTTGCCACTGCAGCAGAGCGCGCGGCGTTTCGTGAACTGATCAAAATCTCCGGCATCGGCCCGCGTACCGGGCTGGCCGTACTGTCCGGCATGAGCGTGACCGAACTTGCGCAGGCCATCACACTGCAAGAAGCCGTGCGCCTGCAAAAAGTACCCGGCATCGGCAAAAAAACCGCGGAGCGCTTGCTCCTCGAACTCAAAGGAAAACTGGGTGCAGACATTGGCGCTGCAGCAGCCGGCGGCGCGGCAGACGATGCTTCCACCGACGTGATCCGCGCGCTCACCGCGCTGGGCTACAACGACAAAGAATCGCTCGCCGCGATGAAATCCGTGCCTGCGGGCACGAGTGTGAGCGAGGGGATTAAGCTGGCGCTTAAGGCGTTGAGTAAGGCGTGACCATCAATCCCCTCTCCCCTTGCGGGAGAGGGGATTGATTTCATCTGGCCGCTCGAGCGCGAACGCAAACTAAGCGCACTACTTCAGTTCAAACCCCTTCTGCCCAAACTGCCACATAAAAAAGCTGAATACATCCGCGCGCTCCTGCTGCTGCTGCGTGCGCGTGTTGCCAACGCCGTGGCCGGCGTCGTAATCAAGGCGCATCAAGACTGGCTTGCCGCTGGTGCTTGCTGCCAGCAGGCGCGCGGCGGTCTTGGTGGTGTGCCACACCTCCACTCGCGGATCATTCACGCCGTGCGTGAGCAAAACAGCGGGGTACTTGGTGCCGTCCTTAACTTGATGATAGGTACTCATAGCCAGCAACGCCTTGAAGCCTGCTTCATTGGTGCGCGTGCCAAACTCTGGAATGTTGGGTACGCCGTTTGGCGTAATCTCGGCACGCACCATATCCAGCGCGCCTACAGCAGGCACCACGGCGGCAAATAGGTCGGGCCGCTCGGTCATGGCGCGGCCCACCAAAATGCCGCCAGCGCTGCCGCCCAAAATGCCCAGTTTTGCCGGTGCGGTGTATTTATTTGCGATCAGATACTCAGCGCAGGCAATAAAGTCTTTCCAGGTGTTGGGCTTGGTGGTTTGAAATCCGGCCTTGTACCAATCCTGCCCAAACACGGCCGAGCCGCGCGGATTGGCAATGGCAAACACGCCGCCCGCATCCATCCACGCCAGACGGCCGATGGAGAAGAACGGCTCTTCGG
>JBJOQV010000503.1:0-4503 GCA_046049785.1 Pseudomonadota bacterium | reverse complement strand
CGTCCACATGTGGCTTAAATGTGCGATCGACCAAAACACCACGTCTTGATCATCGGTGACCTCTGGTGGGGTGAAGTAACCCAGCTGGGCCGTTGCATTAAATGCCCAGCCCTCATCCTCGGCGGGCTTGTAGCGGCGCACATGCACATCGCGCTGTCCAAAGCCAAACCACGGGGCGCTGTTGGAGTCTGCCCGCTCGTTGTTGGGTGATTGCACGCGTACATGCCTACCACTAGAGTTGTTGGTGACCGTCCAGGTAATGCCGGTGGCGTTGCTGGGCACGGTAAAGCCGCTTTCGGAACTGTACGCCGCAAAACTCATGCCGCCGCCTGAGACAGTCATGGCATGGCGCACCCGATTGCTGATGCCATCCACATCAAAATCCAGCCGCCAGTAGGGATGGTGCTTATGTGAGTTTTCTTGTCCGTTGTCGTAGCAAGACCAGCCGCTGCTGTACAGCACCGGTTCAAAGCGCCCGGAACGGTGAAAGTAATACGCCTGATACAAGTCATAGCCGCCGATTTCGGAGAAGACCGCGATCTCCATCAAATCGTTGCCAAATAGCCGTGCAACGACATTGGTGGTCTGCCCCGAAAAGCGCGCGAGGTTGCCAGAGTGGATGCGATCGTTGTACGGCCCGCACCCTGCATTGATGCTTGAGGCATCGCCGCGGTATTTCACGCGGACGACCGGCATGCTGGCTTTGTGCAGGACTTTGGTGCCTTTCCAGCGCACATTGCGTAGCACCAGGCCTTCGCTATGCGCATTGCCAACTTCCCAGGAAAAGCTCCAGTCTCCAAACGTCGTGCTGCCGGCGTCGGGCATGGGCAGCAAGGGCTGCGCCTGCGCCGCCGGGGCGAGGCATAAATGCAGTGCAACAAGCAAAATCGATAGCAGTGTTTTCATGTTGGACTCCTGGGTTATTTGCTGATGCGTACGGGCCGCGCGGCGACAATCTTGCCGGCGGTCATGTCAACGGTGGCCTCATACGCGGCGCGTTTGCTGTTCTCTTGGTAGAACGTGAGATAGAGAAAGCGATGATCGCCGCGCCCCTCGGTTTGAATCCCGCGCGCGCGCAGGCCTTTGGTCGCGGGTCCGTGCCGCGGATGCGCGCGGACGATGTCAGCGGCAGCTTGTACCTCCTCGTGCGACTCCGCCGGCTGCACTTTGACCGTGCGCGCCGTCGCATCCACCAACTCGCCGGTGCTCGTCGTGACTGCAGTGACCACCTGATTGCGGCTGTAGTTGTAAAACACGAGCTGGTAGCGATCTGAATTGGCCTCTGCTCGCTCGTCTTGATCTTTGTCGGGATCAAGCCAACCACTGCTGAGCAATGCAAAGCGCTCGCCCAGCAGTTCTTTCACACGCGGGTGACTTACTGCTACTGCGCGAAATTTTTCTCGTGCGTCGGCGACCGGCAAACGGCGGCTGGGCTTGATGTCCAGCTGCAGGCCCGACTCTGCGGCAAACCCTTTGAGCTTGGGCGGAAAGTTGAACTTGCCATCGAAAAGCACGCGTGGGCCTTGCAGCTTCAAGCCTTGCTCTGCCAAAGCGCGCAGTTCGGGCGGAATCTCTCCGCGCAGAACCGAAGCGCGCGGCTCGCGTTCTTGCGCCTGCCCCGCGAAGGGCATGGCAGCGACTAAGACGCCCGCCAGAAGGAATTGAGCGGAGTTGGTGTGTGGTTTCATCTACGGCTCCTTACGAATAACTGCGTCAGTACAGTGGTTAGCGCAGGCCGGAGTGCGCTGCGGTGGTGCGGTATGGCTGGCATGGAGGACCCTTTTTTTTGCTGGTGGATCGGTTTATCGTGGCATTGCGCAATATCCACGCACTTTTCCAAGCAAAATGACCTGGAAAAGCGCATGGATAAGGGGTTTAGTGTTTACGTGCCCTTTTGGTTGGCGCTGCGCATTTGCTCAACCGCCTTGCTGAACTCACCGGCTTGCGTGCTCAGCTGCTTGTGAGCATGCTCGATGCCCATGCGGATGCCCTCGGCCATGATCTTGTCGGCCGACTCGATCAGCGCATCGCCCTCAAGGTAGTCGCTCTTGCGCGCCGCGATGGCCATGGCCGCCACCGCGCCGCCCAGCGCCGTAGTGAACACGTAGTCTTCGGCGTAGGCTTCCCACGGATCGGGCCTGGGCTGCTTTTCGGGATCGATCGGAAAGCGCTTGGCAATGGCCGGCAGGAACGGCGCGAACAGATCGATGAACCACGCATTGGCCTGGCACTTGGGCGCAAGGCGGCCCAGCGCGTCGCGCGCCTCAATGCCCCACCAGATGAACTTTTCTACATCGAACTCACGGATGGTGAGCGTGGTTTCAATCATTGACGGCGTGAACAGAAAGATCAGCTGGCCGGTCAGGCGCATGCGATTCTGCCGCTCTTGGGGTGCGAGCCACACAGCGACATTGCGGAAGTACGCGAGGATGTCGCGGTAGGTCATGCTCTGCGCGGCGATGCTGGGCGCGTCCAGGCCCAGCAGGTTGATGTTGAACCAATGATGCCAGGTGGAATCGACCACGATGCGGCCGACATTGGCGGCTGGCAGGTGCCCGTCATACGCGCCTAGCAAGCCAAATGGCCGCGGATCGCTGATGACAAAGCCGCCTTTTTCGCGTCCGACCACATTGCGGCCGTTGGCAATCACCTCCGGCGCAACCCCGCCGGGATACTGCGCAGCGTCCAGCACCGGCGGCACAATGCAATCGCCTTCATGTGCGTGATCCGGAAATACCGTGATCACGCCGCGCGGGCCGCACAGCACAGGATGCGGATAGCGGAACCAGCGGCGCGGGTTCCACCAGTTTTGGCCGAAGCGGTAGTTGGGATACACCGGCTGGGCGACATCATCGGATTGGCCGTTGAAGCCTGGATCGGCGCCACCGACAAACTGCACCGTGTCGTTGCGCGTGAGGTCAGTGGAGTCGGGTGCCTTGGGCTCGCCCGGTGGACGGCCTGCGTTGTACCACCACTTGCGCATGCTCTTGACGCGCGGGATGTTGCCGCACAATCCAAGGCCCAGGTCTTCATGGTCACCCATGGCCAGCACACCACCGCCATCGTTCATGAATTTGGTGATGGCAGTCAGTTCAGTACCCGCAATGTAGGGTGCAGCGGAGCTGACGCCAAACAGCCAGACTTCGTGAAAGCCGGCCAGGCTCGCATCGCTGAATGTGAAGGCCGAAAAGTTGGGCGTAATGCCCGCGGCAGCTTCGTTCGCGGCTTTGGTTGCCGCGGGAAATATGGTTCGGTGCGCTTTGGTAAAACTGAAACGCACGTAGTCGGGGTGGTCCGGGTGGGCCGCATCAAATGCGTCTTTGAGCATGATGCCCAGGCCGAAACTGTCGCTGGTGTTGTAGCTGCCGCCATCCATGACGATCAAAATCTTGACCTGCGCCGGGCCGTAGCGCAGCGGCCACTTCACTTTGATGTCTGGCAGCTCGACCGGCCGGTGCGGTGGCCAAGGCGGCGGGAACGGACTAGGTGGAAAAGGCGGACGAGGTGGAAACGGCGGCAGAGGATCGGGGCCGGGAAAGGGGAACATCTGGCCGGCAAAGTTGAGGTCCATGCGGATTCCTTGATTCGAGTTCTTGGCAGCGCACCGTGCGTTGCCTAGACGCACTCTAGGAATCCGCGACCCACAAATGACCCACAAATCCCGGCATTGGCCCAAGTCAGCGCACGCGCCTTACTCAAAACGCGGGAAGTTTGCGACAAGGTTTAAGCAACTTTGAGATTTTCATTGAAGCACCGCGCCCCTTGGCGTAATTTTGCGTGGCATTGAATTTGCTCGGCTTTTGCGCGCCGTCCTACGACGCTGTTCAAACTTACATAAGGGAATAATGATGAAAACCACCCGCCTGCGGTTCTCCTCGCCGTTTTGCCTTAAGCCCATGGCGGTATTGCTTGCCGCGTTGCCGTTGCTCGCACACGCGCAGAGCACGCCCGGGCAAACACCGCCCGCCGAGGCCGGGAAGCTGGAAACGGTGACGGTGACCGCCGAGCGCCGCTCAGAGAACATCAAAGATGTGCCGTCTTCAGTGACCGCGCTGCGCGGTGAGAAGCTGGATGTGCTTAACTCCAGCGGGCAGGACATCCGCTTTTTGTCTGGCCGGGTGCCCAGCTTGAACATTGAATCGTCGTTTGGCCGTGCGTTTCCGCGCTTTTACATTCGCGGCCTGGGCAATACCGACTTTGATTTGAATGCATCGCAGCCGGTGTCGCTGGTGCTGGACGATGTGGTGCAGGAAAACGCGATTCTCAAAGGCTTCCCGATCTTTGATGTAGACCAGGTGGAGGTGCTGCGCGGCCCGCAGGGCACGCTGTTTGGCCGCAATTCGCCGGCGGGGGTGGTCAAGTTTGATTCCGCCAAGCCGCGGCTGGGTAAATTTGAGGGCTACGGCAATTTGTCGTTTGGCAGCTTTACGACGGTCAACGCCGAAGGCGCGCTGAATATTCCCACCAGTGCCACGACCGCGGCGCGGCTGTCAGCGCAAATCC
>JBJOQV010000502.1:0-5335 GCA_046049785.1 Pseudomonadota bacterium | reverse complement strand
AGATCGCGTATACGCTTACTTTGATGCCAGCGAAGCCGTGTACCTCAGGTACGCACGCGCCGCGCGCGAAGGCACGCGCGCATCGTCGCGCGAAACGGCCAATCCGGTGATGATGGGCCTGTCTAACGAAGAGGGCTTTCCGCATCAAGGCAAGATGGATTTTGTCGACAACCGTTTGAACCCTGCCACCGGCAGCATGCGCGGCCGTGCGGTGTTTGACAACAAAGACGATCTCTATACCCCCGGCCTGTTTGCGCGGCTCAAACTGGTGGGCAGCGGTAGCTATCAGGCCACGCTGGTGCCAGACCGCGCAATCTCCACTGACCAGACCCGCAAAGTTGTGATGGTGGTTGGTGCGGGCAACGTTGTCGAGCCGCGCGAAGTCAAGACCGGTGTGGCCATTGACGGCATGCGTGTTGTTACCGGAGTGAAAGCCGGCGAGAACATCATTGTCGATGGTTTGCAGCGTGCGTTTCCGGGTGCGCCCGTGACGCCGCAAGTCTTGAAAGTAGATGACAAGGGTATGCCTATATTTGCTCCGCCGCCGCAGCAAGGCGCTGCGCCGGAGAAGAAAGACGACAAGAAACCCGCTGACAAGCCAGCCGACAAGAAGCAAGGCTAAGCGATGGATATCTCGCGCTTTTTTATCGATCGGCCGCGCTTTGCCGCCGTTTTGTCGATCTTTATCTTCTTGATCGGTGTGCTATCGATCTTCCGCCTTCCGGTGTCTGAGTATCCGGAAGTTGCTCCGCCGCAGATCGTGGTGCGTGCACAGTTTCCTGGCGCGAACCCGCGCGTGATTTCCGAGACGGTCGCGACGCCGCTGGAAGAGCAAATTAACGGCATCGAAAACCTGCTGTATTTCGAAAGCCAGGCAACCGGCGACGGTGCGATGTCTCTGACTGTCACTTTCAAGATCGGTACAGACCCTGAGGCGGCGGAAACGGCCGTGCAAAACCGCGTGAACCGTGCACTGCCGCGCTTGCCCGATATCGTGCGCCAAATCGGAGTAACGACTGAGAAGCAGTCGTCTAATCTGACCATGGTTGTGCATCTGGTCAGTCCGGACAATAGTCGCGATGCGCTTTATTTGCGCAACTATGGCCAGTTGCAGGTGCGCGATGATCTGCTGCGTATTCCAGGTATGGGTAGTGTGCTGATGTTTGGCGCGGGCGACTATGCCATGCGCGTGTGGCTCGACCCACAAAAACTTGCCGCGCGCAATATGACAGCTGGCGAAGTCGTAGGCGCTATCCGTGAACAAAATGCGCAGGTCGCAGCCGGCGTGGTGGGTGCGCCGCCTTCGCCTAAGGGAACGGACTTTCAACTGGCGATCAATACGCAGGGCCGCCTCACCACGGAGGAGGAGTTTGCCAGCATCATTGTGCGCGCTGATGCGTCCTCTGGAGCGCTGGTGAAGATCAAAGATGTGGGCCGCGTGGAGATGAGCGGCAATACCTACGCGCTGCGCAGCCTGCTGAACAACAAAGAAGCGGCCGCAATTGCTGTCTTTCAGGCCCCCGGCAGCAATGCGCTGGCACTATCAAACGATGTGCGCAAGGCGATGGAGCGGATCAAACCAAACTTCCCGCCCGGTGTGGACTACAGCATCGTGTATGACCCCACCCGATTTGTGCAGACATCGATTGAGAAGGTGATTGTCACACTGATTGAAGCGGTGTTACTGGTCGTATTGGTTGTGATTGTTTTTCTGCAGACCTGGCGCGCGTCGATCATTCCGTTGCTGGCGGTTCCGATATCGATTGTGGGTACGTTCTCGGTGCTGCTGGCACTGGGCTTTTCCATCAATACGCTCACGCTGTTTGGTCTGGTGCTGGCGATCGGGATTGTGGTGGACGACGCGATTGTGGTGGTGGAGAACGTTGAACGCAATATTGAAAACGGCCTGACGCCTCATGATGCGACAGTCAGGGCAATGCAAGAAGTCAGCGGCCCGATTATCGCGATTGCTTTGGTGCTGTGCGCGGTGTTTGTGCCGCTGGCGTTTGTGCCGGGCTTGTCCGGCCAGTTTTACAAGCAGTTTGCGGTCACGATTGCGATTTCTACCGTGATCTCTGCGTTCAACTCGCTCACGCTTTCACCGGCGTTGGCCGCAATGTTGCTGCGCCCGCATGATGCACCGAAAGACCTGATCACGCGCGGCATGGATAAGGTGTTTGGTGGATTTTTCAATTGGTTTAACCGCTTCTTCCGCAAGTCCAGTAACGCGTATGGCAGGGGTGTCACAGGTATTTTGCATCGTAAGTCCCTCGCAATGATTGTGTATGCGGTGCTCTTGGGGTTGACAGCGCTGCTGTTTACGCGCGTACCCGCGGGCTTTGTGCCGGCGCCGGACAAGCAGTATCTCGTTGGCATTGCGCAGTTGCCGGCGGGCGCGTCTTTGGACCGCACAGAAGAAGTGATTCGCCGTATGAGCGATATCGCGCTCAAGGTGCCGGGGATTGTGGATTCGGTGGCGTTTCCCGGCCTGTCGATTGCCGGATTTTCTGCCGCGCCCAATGAAGGCATTGTTTTCTTTGGTCTGGAAGACTTTGAAAAGCGCACCACGCCCGATAAGAGTAAGTATGCGATTCTTGGGCAGGTCAATGGCGCGATCCAGCAGATTCAAGGCGCGCGCATGTTCGTCGTGCCGCCGCCAGCGGTGGATGGCCTTGGCAATGCCGGCGGCTTCAAGCTGCAGGTGCAGGATCGCAGCGGGCAGGGCGAACAGGCGCTTTTTGGTGCGGTGTGGGGCGCGCTGGGTCAAATCTACGGCAATCCAAAGTCAAGCATTGGCACGCCGTTTTCCACCTATGACATCAATGTGCCGCAATTGCTTGCCAACGTGGATCGCACGCGCGCCAAGCAGATGGGGGTGCCGCTGGGTGAAATCTATGACACGCTGCAAATCAACCTGGGTTCGCTCTATGTGAATGACTTCACGCGCTTTGGCAAGACCTATCAAGTGATTGTTCAGGCGGATGCGCAGTTCAGATCGGATGCGCAGTCGATCACGGCACTGAAGACCCGCAATGGGCGCGGCGAGATGGTGCCTTTGGGCGCGTTGATGAGTGTTGAGCCGACCTTTGGCCCCACGCGTGTGACGCGCTACAACGGTTTTCCGTCGGCGGACATTAACGGTGCGCCTAATCCCGGGTTTTCATCCGGCCAGGCCGAAGGCGAAATTGAGCAGTTGCTCACACAACTGCCGCGCGGCATGAGTTATGAATGGACCGAGCTGTCTTATCAAGACCGGCTCACACGCGATGTGGCGGTGCCGGGCACGAACATCAAGATTCCAACGTTGGCCGCAGTGCTTGCCTTGTCGGTGATTCTTGTGGTCCTGGTGCTGGCTGCGCAGTATGAAAGCTGGAGCCTGCCGCTGGCCATCATCATGATTGTGCCGATGTGTATTTTGTCGGCGCTGTTTGGTGTGTGGCTGTCAAGCTTTCCGCCGTTCATGCAGCCCGGCGATTTGAATATCTTCACGCAGGTTGCGCTGGTCGTGCTGGTCGGGCTGGCGTGCAAGAACGCGATTCTGATTGTCGAGTTTGCAAAAGAACTCGAAGAGCGCGGCAAGAGCACGCTGGATGCGGTGATCGAAGCATGCCGCTTGCGCCTGCGGCCGATTCTGATGACTTCCATCGCTTTCTGCGCCGGCGTGATTCCGCTGATTCTGGGTAGCGGTGCGGGCAGTGAGATGCGCCGAGCGATGGGTATCGCGGTGTTCTCCGGCATGGTGGGCGTAACGATATTCGGTATTTTCCTGACACCGGTATTTTTTATGCTGCTGCGCAAGAGTACAGAGAACCGCCGTGCCAAGGCCGCCAAGCTGCGCGCAGAGGTTGATGCGGCCGCGCACCCCTATCACCCTGGAGAAAATGGCAGCGCTCCGGCTGGCAAGGGAGGCGGACAATGACATCGCAACTTCGTCCGCATTTCCGTCTTCTGTCTGCGCTGTTTGTGTTTGCGTGTTTGAGCGCGTGCGCCACTCAAGCGCCGGACGCGCAGCGCTACAAGCCAGAACTGACCGCCAACTTTGCCAACGCAAATGCAACCCCAGAAGAACCAGTTGCACAGTTTTGGCGCGCATTTTCCGATACCGATCTTGATGGACTGATCGAGCGTGCAACCAAGGCCAACGCCGATGTGCGGATTGCCGCGGCCAACTTGCAGGAAGCGCGTGCGCAGTCGCGCTTTTCTGACGCGCAGCTTTTTCCGAGCATCGGCGCTTCAGTGAGCGCAGCGCGTGTGCGCGGCCGCGATGCGCAGAACCAGGTTGAAACCGGCAATGCCTATGCGGTTGGCTTTGATGTGGCCTGGGAAGCAGATCTGTTTGGCCGCGTCAGCAGTGACAGGCGGGCAGCCGCCGCCGCAGTGCTTGCGGGGGAGGCTGGCGTGCGTGCTGCGCAGGTGAGCGTGGCGGCAGAACTTGCGCGCAGCTACTTTGAACTGCGCGGGTTGCAGGAGCAACTGCGCGTGGCCAAGGCATCGCGTGAAACGCAGCAGGCCGCGCTCAAGCTGGTAGAAGCGCGGCAATCCGCCGGACGCGGCACCGCATTTGATACCGAGCGTGCCAACGCGCTGGTGCAAACAACTGCCGCCGCTGTGCCATCGCTTGAGGCGGCGTCGGCACGCGCGCGCTACCGCATTGCCGTGTTGACCGGCCAGGCGCCCACCGCGCTTGACCAATTGCTCTCAGCAGACAAGCCCTTGCCGGGTCTGAAAGCGGTGCAATTGGGCGGCATTGGGTCACCCGAATCCCTGCTGCGCCGCCGGCCGGATATTGCCGCCGCCGAAGCACAGCTTGCCGCCGCTGCGGCGCGTGTAGGCGTGGCGAAAAGTGCGCTGTTTCCGCGCATTACGCTGGGTGGCACACTTGGGCTGAATGCGGGGCGATTGTCTGATCTGGGTGATTCTGCATCCTTTGCGTACAACTTGGGCGCAAGCCTAGTGTGGAGCTTGCTGGACTTTGGCCGGGTGCGCGCACAGATTGCGGCAAGTGAGGCACGCAGCGAAGCCGCGGCGATTGTGTATGAAAAAACCGTGCTCGGCGCGCTTGAAGAAACAGAAGGCGCACTGGCCGGTTATAGCCGCACGCAGCAGCAATCGGACAGCCTGTTCAACGCGGCGCAGTCGGCAAATAAGGCCGCGGAAATTGCGCGGGCGCGTTTCAACGTCGGCGCCAGCGACTTTCTCGCCGTGCTCGATGCCGAGCGTGAATTGCTCGCGGCGCGTGACCGCTTGGCGCAAGCGCAAACCGCTGCCGCGCTGTCTTTGGTGAGCGTGTACAAGGCACTTGCCGGCGGGTGGAGCACAGCGCCCTGAAAATGAA
>JBJOQV010000501.1:0-6800 GCA_046049785.1 Pseudomonadota bacterium | reverse complement strand
CCGCACGATGTCGGTGATGAAAATCTTGCCGTCACCAATCTTGCCGGTGCGGGCGGCACGCACGATGGCTTCCACACAATGGTCCACGTCATCGTCCTTGACGGCGACTTCGACCTTGATTTTAGGCAGGAAGTCGACCACGTATTCGGCACCCCGGTAAAGCTCGGTATGGCCTTTCTGGCGGCCAAAACCTTTGACTTCCGTAACCGTCAGGCCCGTCACGCCGACTTCCGCCAGTGCTTCACGCACTTCATCGAGTTTGAACGGTTTGATGATGGTGGTGATTTGCTTCATTGCATCGTCTCCAGAGCTTATTCAGAAAATTTGTTGGTGATAGGGTAGCGCCAATCTCTGCCAAACCCGCGGTGCGTGATGCGTACACCAATCGGTGCCTGGCGGCGTTTGTACTCGGTCACTTGAATCAAGCGTACTACGCGCTTGACCGTAGCCGCATCAAACCCGGCGGCAATCACCTCGGCTACAGGCGTATTTTCTTCCATGTACAGCTTGATAATGCCATCCAGCATGTCGTAAGGCGGCAGGCTGTCTTGATCGGTCTGGTTTTCACGCAGCTCGGCCGAAGGTGGGCGCGTAATGATGCGCTCTGGAATCACTTCGCCCTGGGTATTGCGCCAGCGCGCCAGGCGAAACACCAGCGTCTTGAGAATATCTTTGATCACCGCGTAACCGCCAGCCATGTCGCCATACAGCGTGCAATAACCGGTGGCCATCTCGCTCTTGTTGCCGGTAGTGAGCACAATGCTGCCGAATTTGTTACTCAGCGCCATCAAGAGCGTGCCACGGATACGCGCCTGAATGTTCTCTTCCGTCGTATCTGCGGCCAAACCTTTGAACTCGCCGGCTAGCGTGTTCAAGTACGCGTCAAACACACCGCCAATCGGGATTTCGTTGTACCGCACACCCAAGCGCTTTGCCATATCGCGCGCATCGATCCAGCTAATGTCTGCGGTGTATCTGGAGGGCATCATTACCGCGCGCACTTTATCTGCGCCCAGCGCATCCACCGCCACGGCCAGCACCAGTGCGGAATCGATACCGCCCGACAGGCCAATCACCGCGCCAGGAAAGCCGTTTTTGCCCAGATAATCGCGCACGCCGAGTTTGAGCGCTTCGTACACCTCTTGCTCCAGCGGCAAATCCGGCAGCATGCGGCTTTGCTGCGGCTCGCCAGACTTGATTGTCAGAATCTCCATATTTTCCACAAACTGCGGCAGCAGCGTGGTGACTTCACCTTTGGCGTTCAGCACAAACGAGCCGCCATCAAACACCAGCTCGTCCTGCCCGCCGATCATGTTGGTGAACACGCAGGCCAGTCCTTGCGCGCAGACGTTTTCGCGCACTACGTCCATCCGCTGCTTGACCTTGCCCATGTGATACGGGCTGCCGTTGGGCACCAGCAGCACCTGCGCACCGGCGGCGCGTGCTGCGCCGGGCGCGTATGAGAACCACACGTCTTCGCAGATGTTCACGCCAAACTGAATGCCGTTCACCGTAAAGACGAGCGGCCGGTTGTCAGGCGTAAAGTAGCGCTGCTCGTCAAACACGTCGTAGTTGGGCAGATCGTGCTTGTGATAGCGGCCCACCACCTTGCCGCCCTCGATCACGCTGCAGGCGTTAAAGCGCAGTCCTTCGCGCGCTACTGGGTGGCCCACCAGAAGATAAAGACCGGGCAGTGTTTTGCTGGCTGCAATGATGCGCTGCATCTGCACCTCGCACGCATCAAAAAACGCGTCGCGCAGCAACAAGTCTTCGGGCGGGTAGCCGGTCAGTGAAAGCTCGGGAGTTACCAGCACATGCGCGCCTTGCGCGTGCGCGCGGCGTGCCGCATCGAGTATCTTGTCAGCGTTGGCGGCAAGATTTCCCACCGTCACGTTGATCTGAGCAATCGCTACTAGCGCCTTCATGTCCACACAAGCTTTGTCATTGTCCACAAATTATCGCACGCAGGTCTTGCGCACGCTGCGCGGGCATGAGCGTGAGTGGGACGCGCTCGTGGGCGACTGCGCGCCGGATGAGGTTTTGCTCACCAGCCATTTTCTGGCCACGCTGGAAGAAACCGGCTGCGTTGGCGGTCGCACCGGCTGGAGCCCGGTGCACCTGCTCTTGCACGACGCGCAAGGATTGCTGGCTGCCGCAGCACCCCTGTATTTGAAGCAGCACTCCTACGGCGAATATGTGTTTGACCACGCCTGGGCCGATGCCTACGCGCGCCACGGCCTTGCTTACTATCCGAAGTTACTGTGCGCTCTGCCCTTCACACCAGTGCCGGGCACGCGCTTATTGGCGCGCGATGCGGCTGCGCGCGCCGCGCTGGTACACGCATTGGTCGAACACGCAAAAGCGCTCGATGCATCCTCATGCCATGTGCTTTTTCCTGAACCGGATTCTGCAGCAGCACTTGCGCACGCGGGCTGGCTCAAACGCACCGGCGTACAGTTTCACTGGCAAAACGCCGGCTATGCGGCGTTTGAAGACTTTCTCGATTCACTGGAACAAAAAAAGCGCAAGAACATCCGCGCCGAGCGGCGCAAGGTGCTTGAAGCAGGCGTGACTTTCACCGTCAAAGACGGCCACACCGCCACGGCGCAAGACTGGGCGTTCTTTACCCACTGCTACAACATCACGTACACGCAGCACTGGTCAAGCCCGTATTTGAATCTGAAGTTTTTTGAGCTGCTCGCGCAGCGCGCGCCAGATGCGACCGTGCTGTTTCTCGCGCATCGCGATGGTGAACCGGTTGCCGCCAGCCTGTGCATCCGCTCTGGTAAGCGCCTGTATGGCCGCTACTGGGGCGCGATTGAACACGTGCCCTGCCTGCATTTTGAAGCCTGTTACTACCAACCGGTTGCCTATGCCATCGCGCAAGGCATTGAAGTCTTTGAAGGCGGCGCGCAAGGCGAACACAAAATCGCCCGCGGGTTGGCGCCCGTGCCAACGTGTTCGTATCACTGGCTGGCCGAACCCGCGTTTGCCGATGCGATTGACCGCTATTTGCAGCGTGAGCGGCATGGCATGGACGCATATTTGGATGAGTTGAGCGAGCGGCTACCGTTTAAAGACGCGACAAGTGATAAGTGACTGGGGCGCAAATTACTCCCGCCTACCGTGATTTTTTTGAAGTGGTTACGCAATATCCATGCGCCTTTCCAGGCATTTTTGCTCGAAAAAGCGCATGGATATTGCGTAGAAGTATTTATAAGCTACAGGTTCTGAACCCTGCAAACACATCACTGCGCTCTGGCGTGAAAAAGTTGCGGTACTGCACGTGATGCATGCGCGCATCGGTGGCAAAGCTGCCGCCGCGAAGTTCGCGGTGCGTGCCAAACCAAGGCTGTGAATACTCTTTGTAGGAGCCGGGAGCAAAGCCGGGGTACGGGGCTAAATCGCTCGCGGTCCATTCCCAAACACTGTTGCCCCATGTGATCGCATTGCTGCGCGCCGCAGCCTCCCATTGAATCGCGGTGGGCAGTTGCTCCCGCGCCCATGCGCAGTACGCTTGCGCTTCATAGGCGTTGACGTGCATCAGCGGCGCGTTTTGCGGCAAGTCAATCCACGCATCGAACCATCGCATCTGCCAGGCGTTGTCGTACTTGCGCCAGCTCAGGGGATGGCTGCGTGCAGCAGCCGCACGCCACTGCCCTGCGGTGCCTTGCCAATAGGCAGGATTGTCATACCCGCGCGCCTCTACAAACTGCAGAAACTGCCCGCAGCTCACGGGCTGCGTATTGATTTCAAATGCATCCACCTGCACCGGGTGGCCTTGCAGTTCGTTGTCAAACGCAAAGCCAGGTGCATCCGGTGCATGGCCAAGAACAAACGCCTGCGCAGCCACGGTTTGCGCGCGCGGCGCCTGCCGGATCACCGGCATCTGCACGCCTTGCGGCGCGCCGTAACCCAGCACCGCGCGCAGCCACAGCAGCGCTTCGCTGTGCATGTCTTCATGAAACAGGCTTAAGCGATACAGGTACAAACTGGCATCGTCCTGCTTGCTTTCTGCCAGCGTAGCGAGTGTTTGTGCAAGCTGTGCGTCAAGCAAATCCATCACTACCGCGCGGCTGGGCAAGGCCACCTGCCAGCGCTGCGTGTGCGCGATCCGGCTGGAATCAAACAGCGCGTCTGGCGCGGCAGCCAGCGGCGCACCCGCCGCGACCGTCTGGCCAGCGGCGTCCACACGGTGCGGGCCGCGCTGCGTCCACCAGTGCGCAAACCAAGCCACATGGCCAACCTCCCAGGCAATCGGGTTGATGCCGCTTTGTAAGGGAACGTTCCACTGTTCATCGGTCAAATCCAGTACCAGCGCTTTCAAGCGGGTACGTGCATCACACAATGCCGCGGCAAGCGCGGCGGGGTTATAGTGCCGGGCACGCTCCCCTTCTTGCAGGCCAATTTGCTTTGTTGCCAGGTGTTTTGATTGATCCAAGCTTCTGCCCATGTCTAGAACCCGCCCTTCGGTTGCGATTATCACGCCAGCGCTGGCAAACGCCAACAACGGCAATTGGCACACGGCGCGGCGCTGGCAGCAGTTTCTGGAACCGGTTGCACAAGTTTCAGTAGCGCTGCATTGGGACGGCAAACCGGTCGATGCGCTGATCGCGCTGCACGCACGGCGCAGCGCCGACTCCATCGCACAGTTTCGCCAGGCATATCCACACGCGCCACTGTGTCTGCTGTTGACCGGCACCGATCTGTATCGCGACATTCGCACCGACACCCATGCGCTGAATTCTCTCAACCACGCCAGCCACTTGGTCGTGCTGCAAGAAGAAGGCTTGCACGAGCTGGCGCCGGTACATCAGGCCAAGTGCCGCGTGATTACGCAGTCCGCGCCAACGTGGCGGCCGCTGCGCAAAAATGAAACCTCGTTTGATTTCGTCTCGGTAGGCCACCTGCGCAGCGAAAAAGATCCGCTCACGCTCATGCGCGCGGCGCGGCACCTAAAAAGTAGCGAAGGTCTGCGCGTGGTGCAGATTGGCAATGCGCTGGAAGAAGCGCTGGGCCAGGACGCCACCATCACCATGCGCGACTGCCCGCATTACGAATGGCATCTGGGCTTGACGCAAAACGCAGCGCGGCGCTGGATTGCGCGGGCGCGGGCGCTAGTGATCAGCAGCATTATGGAAGGCGGTGCGAATGTGATTATTGAAGCGCTACGCACGGATGTGCCGGTGCTGGCCAGCTTTATCAGCGGCAACGTGGGCATGCTGGGGCGCAAATATAGCGGCTATTTTCCGGTGCATGACGACGCCGCGCTGGCCGCGCTGATGCGCCGGTTTGCGGCCGATGCAGATTTTCGCGCCCAGCTCACCGATCAATGTGCCGGCCGCGCCGCGCTGTTTGCACCGGAAATTGAAGAGCAGCGCGTGCTGCAACTACTGTCGGACATGCTGCATATGTAAGGCCGGCACGGCGCCGCGCGACCAAGCGCAAAATAGCGCGATAATGCTCCATTCAATTCAACGCTCTGCGGAAACCTGCCATGAACGCCCCCACTGAACTGCCTAAGATCAAGCTGACTTCGTTTTCGCACGGCGGCGGCTGCGGCTGCAAAATTGCGCCGGCAGTGCTGCATGAGATTCTTAAGAACAGCCAGGGCACGCCAATCCCCAAAGAACTGCTGGTGGGGATTGAAACCGCTGACGATGCAGCGGTGTATCAGCTCAATGACGAGCAGGCACTGATTGCGACGACCGATTTTTTCATGCCGATCGTGGACGACCCCTTTGACTTTGGCAAGATCGCTGCCACCAACGCCATCAGCGACGTGTACGCGATGGGCGGCACACCCATCATGGCGCTCGCACTCGTTGCCATGCCAGTGAACCAATTGCCCACCGAGGTGATTGGCAAAATCATCCAAGGTGGCGAAGCGGCCTGCCGCGAGGCCGGTATTCCGATTGCCGGCGGCCACACGATTGATTCGGTCGAACCGATTTACGGCCTGGTGGTGATGGGCCTGGTGCATCCGAAAAAGGTCAAAAAGAACGCAGATGCCAAGGCCGGTGACAAGTTGATTCTGGGTAAGCCCATTGGCGTGGGTGTGCTATCGGCAGCGCTGAAAAAAGACAAACTGGATGCCGCAGGCTACGCGCAGATGATCAAGGCGACCACCATGCTCAACAAGCCGGGCGCGCTGCTGGCCAATCTGCCGGGTGTGCATGCACTCACCGATGTGACCGGATTTGGCCTGGCTGGCCACACCCTTGAGATTGCGCGCGGCGCGAAGCTCACCGCCGTGATCGATTGGGCCAAGGTACCGCTGCTGCCCGGCGTGGAAGCAATGGTGAAAGCCGGCTTTTTCACTGGCGCGTCCGGCCGCAACTGGCAAAGCTACGGGCAGGATGTGCAGCTCGCCAGCACGCTGACCCAGGTGCAGCAAGACCTACTGACAGACCCGCAAACCTCAGGCGGCCTGCTCGTGGCCTGTGACGATGCGTCGGTCGATGAAGTGCTGCGCATCTTCAAGGCTGGCGGTTTTGATACCGCTGCGGTCATTGGCGAAATGCGCGCCGGTCCAGCGCGGCTTGATGTGAACTGACATCAAAGCAGAAACACTCTACGCAATATCCATGGTGAACGCGGGATTTCGGCAGGCACTGCCTGCTGCCGCGTGAACGGCGAGCGCTTGCAAGCGCGAGCTCCCTGCGCTCAAACAAGTATTTGCGCGGGTTTTGAAGCATTATTGCCTCAAAACCCGCGTGGATATTGCGTAGTCACTCACTAAACCCGCTTTTTTAGCAAAAACAGGCAGAACGCGCCAGCGCAGTACCGCGCCCGCGCCA
>JBJOQV010000500.1:0-2696 GCA_046049785.1 Pseudomonadota bacterium | reverse complement strand
CCACCACCACAGGCCCGGTGGTGGTTATCTTGGCGATCGGGGTGCTGTTTGGCGTACAGCTGTCTGATGCAGCTCTGTGCTTGGCGGTGGTGTTGCACATGGTTGGCACCCTGTTTTTGGTGCGCGCCGCCTGGAAGCGTGGGCGTACGTATGTGTATGCGAACCGCACATTGGCGGCAGACAACCGCGATCCGGTGACGCGCCTGTACATGGGCAGTGCGCTGGTGCGCAACATGGACGCGATGTTTGTGAGAAACAAGCGCTTGCACAACCGCCCCGCTGTCATCGCCGTGCGGATGTTCAACGCCGAAGACATCGTGCGCGAATCGGGCGAATCCGGCTACAACCAGGTCGTGCTGGCGACGCTGGCGCGGATTCGGCGCATCGTCACGCCGGCTGATCTGGTGGGCCGCTACTACGGCAGCTGTTTTGTCGTTCACATCAGTGGTCGCGTGGGTGCGCAGTACTTGCGGGGGCTGGGTTTGCGCTTGGCGGCTGCAACGCGCAAGCCCGTCGTGCCGCGCTTGCCGCCGTCTGGCTTCGAGCACGACGAGCCGATAGAGACCGACGTGGGCGTGGGCATTTGTTGGGTCGATGGCATCGAAGATCTGACCCTCGCTTTGCACGATGCGGAGCTTGCCGCCGCTGCCGCGCAAGCTATGCGGTCCCGCGCGGCGGTGGTGATTCGAACCGGAGAGGCGCCGCAGCCTGTTGAACGCGCCCTGGGCGAGTCGCGGTTCAGGGAATCGGCCTTCAATCGCATGCGCCAACAATTCAAAGCCATGGTGCAGCAGCGGGTGCAAAACGTTCAGCGTGCGACCCAAGAAAACAATGCTTTCGCTGCGACTCGGCGCTTGCGCCCCAAGGCCAGTGCGCAGCCGAAGCAGGCGGTTCAAGACGCAAGCCATGTGACGCGTAAGCGCCCCATGCGTCACAACTGAGCGCGTCGCTTCCATCTGACATGCTACTTTATTTGTAGCATCAAAGTCAATAAACATACTGGGCAAAGGCCTAAATCTTCGATGAATTTCAGTTCGCAGTCCGTTCGGGTCTTGCTGTTGGGGGCCAGTGGCTTTATCGGCGGCCACGTGTTGCAAGCGCTGCTCCGAAGCGGTTTTCAGGTGACTGCGCTGCGGCGCAAGCGTCCACCGCGTCTGGGCAGCGAGCCGTGGCGTGTTGCCGAGCAATCGGGCCAACTGGTGTGGCGTCAAGCTGAAGTTCACCACATGCGTGCTTCACAAGATTGGCTGCCATGGCTTCAAGGTGTGCATGCCGTCATCAACTGCGTTGGCATTTTGCGCCAGCGTTTGGGCGAAAGCTACGAAGACGTTCACCACCACATGCCCGCTGCCTTGGCCAGCGCCTGCGCCGTGAACGGCGTGCGCTTCATCCACACCTCCGCCCTGGGCTTGTACGAAGGCGCAGCCAGCCGGTTTTTGAGCAGCAAGTGGCGCGGCGAGCAGGCTTTGATGCAAAGCGCCGCAGACTTTTGCATCGTGCGCCCATCCCTCATCGACGGTGCTGGCGGGTTTGGCGCGGCTTGGTTGCGCATGTTGTCGTCTTGGCCGGTGCACTGGGTGCCGCGCGGCGCAACAGGGCGCATTTCGGCACTCACTGCCGCAGATTTGGGCCAAGCCTACGCCGCACTTGTCGCCATGCCCAGTTTTGAGCAGCAGCGCGAAGCGAACCTGGGCGGCATCCGCCAATTTGACTACGGCGAATATCTGCAGCTGCTGCGCGGTGTGGAAGAGGGCGCACGCCGCCCCGCGTTGCAAATCACCATGCCCAATTGGCTCACGCGTTTAGGCGCTCACGGCTGCGATGTGTTGCGATTCAGCCCCTTCAGCTTTGGCCACTGGCTGCTGCTGCAGCGCGACAATTTGGCCGTGCCCAACCATTTGCCAGGGCTGTTGGGACGTGATCCGGCCCCTGTGGGCTACCTGGGCGGGAGCGAGTTTGGCAGGGTGCGCATGTCTTGATGGATCGAAAAATTCCAAGAAAAACTGCTACTGCCCAGCGTGTTTATTGACTTATCAGCTATAAAAACAGGAGTTCAGGGTGATCGCTAGCGTCGCTGGTCAGACCGCTCAGGCCGTTCGTTCCCATCAGACAAACGCGGCGCAAGCTGCAATGAGCGTCGCAGTGTGCAATTTGCTGCCTTGGAATGCGCGAGATTTTTCGATCATTGCTTTTATTTTGATAGCTGTGAAGTCAATGAATGCGCTGGGCGAGTGGCAAAAAACCCCTTTAAAACTGAAGGTCTAAACGGGCAAATCAACGCCAAACACCTCAGTTGGCGTTTTCAATGAGAAATAGGGCGCTGCCCATCATGAAATGGGCCTTAGCAGCTCTATAAAACATAGCAGATGAGGTGTCCGAGTGCCTCCGTCTCGCAGGGCCGGGGGCATAAAATCTGTATACAAAACGCGCTGCAATCCCTCCATGGCCGGTGCAGCGCGCATCGTTTTTGCAGAAAGCCCCCCCGCTCATGAGTTACGAAGTCAATGCCGTCCGTTTTGTGTTGGACGGCCAAATTGTGCAAGCCCACGGCAAACGCCGTACCACCACTGTGTTGGATTACGTGCGCGAAGGCTTGCACCGTACCGGCACCAAAGAAGGTTGCGCCGAAGGTGACTGCGGTGCGTGCGTGGTGCTGGTGGGCGAGTTGAATGCAGCGCGCACGGGCGTGGACTACA
>JBJOQV010000499.1:0-3728 GCA_046049785.1 Pseudomonadota bacterium | reverse complement strand
CGTACACGGTGTCGGCCAAAAACACGGATTCGCGCAGATCGTGCGTCACGAGCACGATGGTCACGTTGGTGGTGGCATGCAGGTCGCGCATGATGCACCACAGCTCTTCGCGCGTGAAGGCATCCAGCGCGCCAAACGGTTCATCCAGCATGAGTAGCTTTGGTTCGTGAACCAGCGCGCGGCAGATCGAGGCGCGTTGCTGCATGCCGCCTGACAGTTCCCAGGGAAACTTGTTTTCCCAGCCCGCCAAGCCTACCGTTTTGAGCAGCTTCATCGCACGCTCGACGTTCTTGGCCTTGTCGCGTGCAAAGTTGCTGCGGTAGGGTTCGACAATTTCCAGCGGCAGCAGCACGTTGTCCATCAGCGTGCGCCAGGGCAAGAGCGTTGGCGCTTGGAAGGCCATGCCGGTGATGGCCAGCGGCCCAGCCACCTCGCGCCCGTCCACAATCACCGTGCCCTTGGTGGCTTTTTTTAGCCCGGTGGTGAGTTTCATGAAGGTGGACTTGCCGCAGCCAGATGGGCCGACGATGGCAATGAACTCGCGCTGCGCGATCTTCAGGTTGATGTCTTCGATCGCGTAGTTCTCGCTGCCGTCATATGACAAATACACCTGGTGAAAATCAATAAACGAAGTGCTCACGGGCCGTTCCTAAAAAATGAGGCGCTCCAAAAAAAAGCCCCGCCGCAGGGCGAGGCGTTTTTTGAGCATAGCAGCGATGCGGCGCAATTAAACCTTGCGGTCTGCCGCAGGTGGTAAAAACTCCGCCGTAAACAGCGGGCCGTGCGGTACGGGTGTTTTCAGCCCCAGACCATCGGTGACGCTGGCCACAAATTTATCGAAGCGCGCGCGGTCGATATTGCCCAGCCCCGCGGCCTTCACGCCAGGGGTCATCACAAAATTGTCCAGAATAAGCTTGAGGCGGCGCAGCTCCAGCGCCTCATCAATCAGCGCGTCGCGCTTTTTGACAAAGCCAATCGCCTCTTGCGGCTTGGCCAGCGTTTCTTTCAGCCCTTTGTTGAAGGCTTTGACAAAACCGGCAATGACTTTGGGATTCTCTTTGATGTACTTGGGCGTGCTCATGATGGTGCTGCCATACATTTGCGCGCCGTGGTCGGCGTAGATCATCGATATGATTTCATCTTCTTTAGCGCCGCGCGCCAGCAGCGAGATCAGGCCGGAGAAGTAAAAACCTGTGATCGCATCCACCTCGCCGCGCACCAGCATAGTTTCGCGCAGTGGCGGGTCCATGCTGGTCCAGCTGATCTTGGACAGGTCAATGCCGTTGGCCTTGGCAAACACCGGGAAGGCCTTGCGGCCGCCGTCAAACACTGGTGCGCCAAGCTTTTTGCCTTCCAGGTCTTTCGGTTTAGCGATGCCGGTCTTCTTGAGCGAAAACACGGTCGCAGGCGAGTTTTCATACACCACGTACACGCCCTGAATCCGCGCGTTCGGGTCAGCCATGTTGTTGCTGGTGAATTCAATGATCGAATTGAAATCGCCAAAGCTGATGTCGTACGCACCGGAGGCCAGGCGCTGAATCGCCGCGGCAGAGCCTGCCCCGGCATCGATCGTCACATCCAACCCTTCCTGCTTGAAGTAGCCTTTTTCCAGCGTGTACAGCCAGGGTGCGGCGCCGCCTTCCATGCGCCAGTCCAGAATGAACTTGACCTTGGTTTCCTGCGCCCGCACGATGGCAGGCGCGGCCAGCAGCGCAGCGCCGGAAGCTGCAGCGCCCGCGAGCAACAATTCACGGCGCTTGAGGGAAAGTGCTTTGGTTTTCATGTGAGCGTGGCCCCTAAAAAAATGAAGAACGACGAAAGTAGTGTCTAAGCGAAAGCCATGTGGCAATAAACGTGCCGCAAGCAGCCGAGTTCGGGTTTGCACCGCTGCAGCCACTGATCGGGGTATCTCCATGCGATCTTCAAGGCGCATCCGGCACAGGCGCTTCAGATCAGCACGTAACCGCGCAAGGCATATATGCACCAGCGCTGTGCGCCGAATTTTGCATGCGGTGCATAGCATGCGGCATTGCCGCAAATACTCTTGTGGCGAAATCGCAAGGTGCTGCACGCAATATCCATGCGCTTTTCCAAGCAAATATGGCTCAAAATCCGCATGAATATTGCGTATGCACAATTGAAAAACAGCTTTCATTTGACCAAAATGCATCGCTCGGGTACTTTTCAGCGTTTGCCAAGCAGTCACGCTGTTGCTTGCACTGTTTTGGCCCAAAGAAAACAACTCGGACGCAGGGCGCATGAGACTTATATTGCTGGGGCCGCCAGGGGCGGGCAAGGGAACCCAGGCCAATTTCATCCGGGAGAAGTTTGGGATTCCGCAAATCTCCACCGGCGACATGCTGCGTGCAGCCGTCAAGGCGGGTACGCCGCTGGGCATTGCCGCCAAAAAAGTCATGGATTCTGGTGCACTGGTGAGCGATGACATCATCATCGGCCTTGTAAAAGACCGCTTAAAGGAACCCGACTGCGCAAACGGGTATTTGTTTGACGGCTTTCCGCGCACGATTGCGCAGGCCGACGCGATGAAAGATGCCGGCGTTGCGATTGATTACGTGCTGGAGATTGACGTGCCCGACAGCGAGATTGTCGAGCGCATGAGCGGCCGGCGCGCCCACTTGGCCAGCGGCCGTACTTATCACATCAAATACAACCCGCCCAAAGTCGCGGGCAAAGACGACGTCACCGGTGAAGAATTGGTGCAGCGCGACGATGACCGGGAAGAAACCGTCAAGAAACGCTTGCAGGTCTACCACGACCAGACCGAGGTTTTGCTGGGCTACTACGGCGCCTGGGCCAAGAACGGCCTGCCGGGCGCGCCCAAGTACCGCAAGGTCGGTGGCATCGGCGCGGTGGAAGAGATCAAGGCGCTGGTGTTTGAGGCACTCAGGCCTTAGCAAAAGATTGCAGCGCCGCGCAGCACGCTGATTGGGAACGCGGTGCAGTAAAAGGTTACCGGGTGGCATGGCGCGAGACAGCACCAGCTGCCTGCGTAAAGCAGTCAGGTAGAAGCAGTTCTCCTTCGCGGTTGTCGGGAGGCTGGCCACGCTTGCTGTAAGCAGGATTTGCATCCGGCTTTGGCCGCAAAACGGCGAGGGCTTTGCATGCAGATCCCCGAGCAATTGCTTGACCATAGGAGGAAGTAAATGTCTGCCAATGCAGGTTTGTGGTTTGCCCTGCTCTGCGGCTTGATTGCCGTGGGCTACGGGCTGTTCTCAACGCGCTGGATTCTGGCGCAAAACGCAGGCAATGCGCGCATGCAAGAGATCGCCGCGGCGATCCAGCAGGGCGCGCAAGCCTATCTGAACCGGCAATATCGCACCATCGGCATCGTCGGCGTGATCCTGTTTCTGCTGATTGGCTTTATTCCCGGCTTGGGCTGGCCCACTGCATGGGGGTTTTTCATCGGCGCGGTGCTGTCGGGGCTGGCCGGTTACATCGGCATGAACGTGTCGGTACGCGCCAATGTGCGCACCGCGCAGGCAGCATCGGTCGGGCTGAATGAAGCGCTAGCCGTGGCCTTTCGCGGCGGCGCCATCACCGGCATGTTGGTGGTGGGGCTGGGCATGCTGGGTGTGGCGGGCTACTTTTATCTGCTTAAGGCCAACACCCTGGGGCTGGGCAAGTCGGTAGAGCTGTACACCGCAATCAAGCCATTGATGGGTCTGGCGTTTGGTTCATCGCTGATTTCGATTTTTGCGCGTCTGGGC
>JBJOQV010000498.1:0-2604 GCA_046049785.1 Pseudomonadota bacterium | reverse complement strand
AACGGCCGCCGCACCTGGGGCCACAGCATGCTGATCGATCCCTGGGGCACGGTGCTGGAAGCGCTGCCCGAGGGCGAAGGCGTGGTGGTCGGTGAGCTCGATTCTGCGAAAATTGCGTCTGTGCGTGAAAGTTTGCCCGCGCTGACCCATCGCGTGATGTAGTTCAAAGTGCTGTACGCAATATCCATGCGGGTTTTGGGCCACTTTTGCCTGAAAACCCGCATGGATATTGCGTAGTCATGCTTTTAATGTGCTTTTTTAAGTCCTTTTTGTGCTTTATCTGCTTTGCTGAAAGCCGCCATTCATGAAACCCGTAGAAGTCTTTGCTCCATCTCTTTCCACTGCTGAATCGCTGTTGCTTGCCCCTGCCGGACTGGATACCGCGCAAGTGCTGCGCTTGGTGGAAGATCTGTTTGCGCACCAGGTGGATTTTGGCGATGCATACTTTGAGTACACCGCATCCGAAAGCTGGAGCCTGGAAGAAGGCAAGGTCAAGGGCGGCAGTTTTTCTATCGATCAAGGCGTGGGCGTTCGCGCTGTTGCGGGTGAGAAGACCGCGTTTTCCTACTCGGATGAAATCACCGCTGCCGCCATCGCGGAAGCAGTGAAGACGACCCGCTCCATCGCCGCGGCCGGCGCCAGCAAGCGCGTGAAGCTGCCTGTCGGTGCGAGCGCCAGCAATAAGGTGCTATATGGTGCGCTTGATCCGCTGGCTACGCTGGATTCCAACGCCAAGGTTGCGCTGCTGGAAAAAATCGAGCGCATCACCCGCGCCAAGGACCCGCGCGTGAAAAAAGTCATGGCCAATCTGTCCAGCGAATACAGCGTCGTACTGATCGTGCGCAGCGATGGCCGCATCGCCGCGGACGTGCGCCCGCTGGTGCGCATGAACGTGCAGGCGATTGTGGAGCAAAACGGCCGCCGTGAAGAAGGCTACAACGGTGGCGGCGGGCGCCAGAGTCTGGCCATGTTCGATGATGCGTGGCTTGACCGCATCGCCACCGAATGCGTGGCCTCCGCTCTCACCAACCTGGACGCACGGCCCGCACCTGCCGGCCCCACCACGGTGGTGCTTGGCTCCGGCTGGCCCGGCATTCTGCTGCACGAAGCCGTGGGCCATGGGCTGGAAGGTGATGCAATCCGCAAGAATTCGTCGGTATTCGCCGGCATGGTGGGCAAACGCGTGGCGGCCAAGGGCGTGACGGTGCTGGACGATGGCACGATGGATGGCCGCCGCGGCTCGCTCAACGTGGACGATGAAGGCAACCCCAGCCAGCGCAACGTGTTGATTGAAGACGGCATTCTCAAAGGCTACATGCAAGACACGCTCAACGCGCGGCTGATGAAGCAGGGCATCACCGGCAACGCGCGGCGCGAAAGCTTTGCGCACCTGCCGATGCCGCGTATGACCAATACCTATATGCTCGGCGGCAATCACGCGCCAGAAGAAATTCTGGCCAGCGTCAAAGACGGCATTTACTGCACCAGCTTTGGCGGCGGCCAGGTCGATCCCACCAGCGGCAAGTTTGTATTTGGCTGCACCGAGGCCTGGAAGGTCGAGAACGGCAAGAAGATGTACCCCGTCAAAGGTGCCACGCTGATCGGCAACGGCCCCGAGAGCCTGAAGTACATCAGCATGATCGGTAACGACATGGCAATGGACGACGGCATCGGCGTGTGCGGCAAAGAAGGCCAGAGCGTGCCCGTGGGCGTGGGCCAGCCGACACTGCGCATCGACAATATGACGGTGGGCGGTACTGGCTGATGCGCCTATGACGGAATGACTGCGCGCTTCGCTTGCATGACAAATGAAGCGTGGACTGACTTTGTTTGGTCATTCTGTCATGCAAGCGAAGCGAGCAGTCCTTTCGTCATCAGCCGCTAATATGTGGCCATCTCAACCGCCGGATAACCACCGACCATGTTGCGACTTACCGAGATCAAGCTGCCGCTTGATCATTCCGATGCTGACCTGCAGGCCGCTGTAATTGGCAAGCTAGCAAGCAAACTCAAGCTGGATGTAGCCAATCCGCCGCCATTCACCGTATTCAAACGCGGTGTGGATGCGCGCAAAAAAGCGAATATTCATTTTGTCTACACGGTGGATGTGGACCTGCCAGCCGATACACTCAAAAAATTCACTGGCGACCCGCATGTCGCCGCCACGCCAGACATGGCCTACAAGTTCGTTGCAAAGGCCAAAGGCGACGAGCGGCTGCGGCCTGTCGTGATCGGCACTGGCCCGTGCGGCCTGTTTGCCGGTCTGCTACTAGCGCAGATGGGCTACCGGCCCATCATTCTGGAGCGGGGCAAAGTGGTGCGCGAGCGCACTCAAGACACTTGGGGCTTCTGGCGCAAGAGCGTGCTGAATACCGCCAGCAATGTGCAGTACGGCGAAGGCGGTGCGGGCACGTTTTCTGACGGCAAGCTCTACAGCCAGATCAAAGACCCCAAACACTACAGCCGCAAGGTGCTGCAAGAGTTCGTCAAGGCCGGCGCGCCGCCAGAGATCATCTACGTCAGCAAGCCGCACATTGGCACGTTTCGCTTGGTGAAGATGGTGGAGCACATGCGTGCAACCATCGAGGCGCTCGGCGGTGAATT
>JBJOQV010000497.1:0-15224 GCA_046049785.1 Pseudomonadota bacterium | reverse complement strand
CGTCGATCCAGGGGCGGTTACTGTTTGGCGACATTGTGTCGGTGGCTGACTCAGAGAAAATCACCTCGTACGAAGCTGGCGTGAAGTCCGATTTGTTCGACCGCCGCGCGCGGCTGGCCTTTAACGTATTCCAGTACAACATCAAGAATCAGCAGCTCACGGCGGTGGGTGGCGCTGCTAACTTCAATCAGTTAGTGAATGCCGCCAAAACGACCGGGCAAGGCTTTGAGGTGGACTTGTCCGCGTATTTGACCGATAACCTGCTGGTCACGCTGGGCGCAAGCTACAACGACACCAAGATCAAAGATCCGAATCTGCGTGTGGATGCCTGCGGCAGCGGCTGCACCGTGCTTGATCCGATCGTGGTGCCGGCAGATCCTTCCATCGGCAAGTTTGCGCCTACCGTGTCCATCAACGGCAACTCCTTGCCGCAGGCGCCCAAGACCGTGATCAACTTCACTGCGCGCTACGGCATTCCCATGGGCGATGGCGAGGCGTTTATTTACACCGACTGGGCGTACCGCAGCAAGATCAACTTCTTCTTGTACGAGGCCAAGGAATACACCGGCAAGTCGCTGACCGAAGGCGGGCTGCGGGTGGGCTACAACTGGTCTGGCGGCAAGTATGAGGCGGCAATTTTTGGCCGCAATATCACCAACCAGATCCGTGTGGTGGGCGGCATTGACTTCAACAACCTCACCGGGTTTGTGAACGAGCCGCGCACCTGGGGCGTGCAGTTCAAAGGCTCGCTGTAAAGCGGCTGTGTTTCCGCAGTTGTGTCTAGTTAGCCCCAAGGTGCATGCCTTGGGGCTTTTTCTTGGCTGAAAAGCGAATAAAAACAGGCTCTACGCAATATCCATGCGGGTTTTGAAGCATTTATGGCTGAAAACCCGCATGGATATTGCGTATGCTTCTTTGCGTTTCTATAGCTTCCCTTCGCAGCTAGGCTAAAGTTGCCGCGCCTGCGCCCAGCTCGCAATGCTTGCCTTGGCCTGTGCGCGCGCGGCTTTCGGCAGAAACGACGCATCGGCGGCGCGCAGTTGCATCTGCACTAAATCGGTGAGCGTGAGCGGTGTGTGCTGCAGCAGGTCAGCCGCCTCGCCGCTCAAGCTGATGCAAGACATCAGCCGGTTATCGGTGTTAAACGACAGATTGACACCCGCGCGCCACAGCGCGGTGATGGGGTGCACGCTAATTGAGGCCGCGCCGCCGGTGTGCACATTGCTGGTTGGGCACACCTCAAGGTGCAGGTTGCGGGCGCGCACTTCTTGCACGATGGCGGCATCATCGATCACGCGGATGCCGTGGCCGATGCGGGTGGCGCCAAGATCGGCTGCTTCAAGTACGCGTGGCGCGGCGTCGGCCTCGCCGGCATGCAGGGTGAGCGGCACGCCAGCCTCGCGCGCGATGGCGATGGCGCGGGCGTGCTGCGCGGGCGGGTAGCCAAACTCCGGCCCGGCCAGGTCAAAGCCCACCACACCCTGCGCGCGGTAGCGCACGGCTAGCTGTGCAGTGCGTTCGCCCTGCTCCAGCGGCTGTTCGCGCATGGCGCACAAAATCAGGCCGCTGGGCAAGGCGCTTTTGGTGAGGCCGGCGAGCATGGCTTCAATCGCAGCCTCGCCGTGCACGCCGTAGGCTTCAAACAGTAGCGGGGCGATGCGGAATTCGGCCAGTACGCAGCCGTCGGCACGCGCATCTTCGGCGGCCTCGAAGGCCACGCGTTCAAGCGCCTGCGGCGAGGCCATGGCCGCAACAGTCAGGGCAAACCCGGCCAAATAGTCGGGCAAATTGCCGGCATGCGCGTGCTCGTCAAACCAGCGCGCCAGCCCGGCCACATCTGCCGCCGGGGCAGGCATGCCACGTGCATGCAAAAGCTCAAACAAGGTAGCCACGCGCAGCCCGCCATCCAAATGTTCATGCAGCAGGACCTTGGGCATTTCCCTTACTGTGGCACGCAGGTCGGCGAAAGCGGGTGGCGCGGCGTTTTGCATCAAGCAATGGTACACGCGCGGATCGGCGTGGCGATGAAGGTGGCACGGGCGCGGCGATCCTTGCTATTCTGCGCAGGTTTAACAACACAGTGTGGGGGCTTACTGCCATGAAACTAAAGATCACCGGCGCTCTAGGTTTAGCGCTTTTCTCAAGCGTGGTAGCGGCGCAGGCGCAGCCCGCGGTTGTGTATGACATGGGGGGCAAGTTTGACAAGTCGTTCAACGAAGCCGCCTTCAACGGTGCCGAGCGCTGGAAGAAAGAAACCGGCAAGACTTACATGGACTTTGAGATTGCCAACGAGACCCAGCGCGAGCAAGCCATGCGCCGGATGGCGCAGCGCGGCGCCAATCCGATTGTGGGTGTGGGATTTTCGCAGGGCTCCACGGTGGAGAAGGTGTCGAAGGAATTTCCCAAGCAGTCGTTTGTGATCATCGATTCAGTGGTGAATCAGCCTAACGTGCAGTCGATTGTGTTTAATGAAAATGAATGCAGCTTACTGGTGGGCATGATGGCAGCGCTGGCCAGCAAGAGCGGCAAGGTCGGGTTTGTGGGCGGCATGGACATTCCGCTGATCCGCAAGTTTCAGTGCGGCTATGAGCAAGGCGCCAAATACGCCAACCCCAAAGTGGAAGTGACGGCCAACATGACCGGCACCACACCCACCGCTTGGAACGACCCGGCCCGTGGCTCTGAGCTGGCCAAGGCGCAGTTTGCCAAGGGGGTGGACGTGGTGTTTGCTGCCGCCGGTGGCACCGGCATTGGCGTGTATCAAGCCGCCAAGGACAATACGAAACTCGCCATCGGTGTGGACAGCAACCAGAACCATCTGCAGCCGGGCACGATGCTGACATCGATGGTCAAGGGTGTAGACGTGGCGGTGTACAACGCGTTCAAGGCCACCAAGCCGGGTGTGACGGCGCTGGGTTTGAAAGAAGGCGCGGTGGGCTATGCACTGGATAAAAACAACGAAAAACTCGTCACCGCCGACATGAAAGCCAAGGTGGATGCTGCCAAGGCAGACATCATCAGCGGCAAGATCAAGGTGGTGGACTACATGACAGCGAACGCATGTAAGTGAGCCCACGCCGAAGCGGCCTGCGGCCGCTTCCCCTCAAGGGGCGACGCTATCAGCCCGGCGAAGCCGGTTCTGCAGCGTCTGCTTGATAGGCCGCCCAAATGATGATGAATGCGAGCAGCAGTGCAGTGGCCGTTTACATGCGCCGCATCGACAAGCGCTTTGGTGCGGTGCATGCCAATAATGCCGTGGATTTAAGCGTGGCCGCCGGGACCGTGCACGGCATCGTGGGTGAAAACGGCGCGGGCAAAAGCACCTTGATGTCGATTCTGTACGGCTTTTACACCGCCGACAGCGGCGACATTGAGATTGAAGGCAAGCCGGCGCGGATCCGCAACTCGCATGACGCGATTGCACTGGGCATTGGCATGGTGCACCAGCACTTTATGCTGGTGGAAACCTTTAGCGCACTGGACAACATCATGCTGGGCGCCGAGCCCAACTGGCGGCTGGGCCCTGCGCGCGCGCAGGTGCGTGCCAAGCTCGATGCACTGATGCGTGATACGGGCCTTGCGGTGCCGCTTGACAGTGTGGTATCCGAGCTGCCGGTAGGCGCGCGGCAGCGGCTGGAAATTTTGAAGGCGCTGTATCGCGGCGCGCGCATTTTGATCCTGGATGAGCCCACCGCCGTGCTCACGCCACAAGAGACCGATCACCTGTTTGTCACGTTGCGGCAATTGCGCGAGCGCGGGACAACGATTTTGCTGATCACGCACAAGCTCAAGGAAATCATGGCGCTGTGCGACCACGTGACGGTGATGCGTAGCGGCGCGGTGGTGCTGGACTGCGCGATCAGCCAAACCAGTATCGATGGGCTGGCGCAGGCGATGGTGGGCCGGCATGTTCACATGGGCCGTGCGCAGGGTGCGCCAGTCGCCGCGCTAGAGCAGAATCGCCCGGTGCTGTTGCGCGCGCAAGGGCTGCAGTTGCGCGATGCCATGGGCATTGCGCGGCTGGCCGATGTATCGCTGACGCTGCACGCAGGCGAAATTGTGGGCGTGGCCGGTGTGTCGGGCAACGGGCAGAGCGAGCTGCTGGAAGCGCTCTCTGGCCTGCGTGCACCGCAGGCAGGCCTGCTCGCAATTGGCACAGAGCAATTTCAGAAGGGTCATTGGCTCACGCCCACCCGCGCCCGTGCCTTAGGTGTAGCGCACGTGCCGGAAGACCGCCAGAAGCGCGGCTTGGTGTTGCCATTCGCGGCCTGGGAATCTGCGGTGCTCGGATACCAAAAGCGGCCGCGTTACAACCTGCGCGGCTGGATGCGGCAACTTTTCATGCGGCAGGATACGGCGCAGATGATGGAGAGCTACGACGTGCGCCCGCGCAATCCGGATTTGCGCTGCTCCAAATTTTCCGGCGGCAATCAGCAAAAGCTGGTGCTCGCGCGCGAAGCGATGCCGCAGCCCAAAGTGTTGCTGGTGGGCCAGCCCACACGCGGCGTGGACATTGGCGCGATTGAGTTTATTCACGGCCGTTTGCGGGCGATGCGCGATGCCGGTGGTGCTGTGTTGGTGGTTTCCAGCGAGCTGGATGAAATCCTTGCCCTGGCCGACCGGGTGCTGGTGATGAACGCGGGCAGCATTGTGGGTGAACTGCCGATTGCGCAGTGCGATGAACGCGCTTTGGGCCGCTTGATGGGCGGCGCGGATGCTGCGATGGCGCAGGCAGCTTAATGCAATGATGATGCGATGAGTCAGCCCATCGAACTGCCGCGCTGGATGGACTTGCTGGTGCTGCCGGCGGTCAATATCCTCACGGCGCTTCTGGTCGCTGGCGCAGTGGTGGCGCTGATCGGGCAAGACCCGGTGCAGGTGCTGACGCTGCTGATCAAGGGTGCGTTTGGCAGCCGGCTGGGCGTCAGTTACACGCTGTATTACGCCACCACGTTTGTGTTTACCGGCCTGGCGGTGGCGGTGGCCTATCACGGCGGCTTGTTCAATATCGGCGCCGAGGGGCAGGCGATGATGGGCGGCTTGGGCGCGGGATTGGTGGCGCTGGCGTTTTCAGCCGCATTGCCGGCCTGGTTGATGCTGCCGCTCATGGTGCTGACGGCGGCGCTGTTCGGTCTGGCCTGGGCGGCGGTGCCTGCGGCGCTGCAGGCTTACCGCGGCAGCCACATCGTGATCACGACCATCATGTTTAACTTTATCGCGTCGGCGTTGATGGCGTATCTGCTGGTAAATGTTCTCAAAGCGCCGGGCGGCATGACGGTGGAAAGCCGCACGTTTGCGGATTCGGCGCGCATGCCGGGGGTACACGACGCGCTGGCGTGGTTCGGATTGGAATGGCCCAGCACGCCGCTGAACCTGACGGTGCTGCTGGCGGTTGCGGCAGCGGTGCTGGTGTACCTGCTGCTGTGGAAATCGGGCCTGGGCTATGCGGTGCGCACGGTGGGTTACGCGCCGGAGGCGGCGCATTACGCAGGGATTGAGCCACGGAAACAGATCATGCTGTCGATGATGATTTCTGGCGCACTCGCAGGCATGGTGGGCATCAACGAGGTGGCCGGCGTGCATCAACGGCTGCTGCTTGATTTTGTGGTGGGCGCGGGCTTTGCTGGAATTGCGGTGTCGTTGATCGGCCGTAATCATCCGGTAGGGATTGTGCTGGCGGCGCTGCTTTTTGGCGCGCTTTATCAAGGCGGTGCGGAGGTGGCGTTTGAGGTAGAAGGTTTCTCGCGCGACATGGTGTTTATGCTGCAAGGCCTGATTGTGCTGTTTGCCGGCGCGATGTCGCAGGTAGCCGTGCCCTGGCTGGCACGGCTGTATGGGTTGCTGCGCCGCCCCGCGCCTGCGCTGGAGGCTGGCCATGGATGACGTACTGATCGGCTCAATCCTGGCCTCGACCTTGCGGGTGGCCACGCCGCTGATTCTGTGTGCGCTCGCGGGCTGTTTGTGCGAGCGCGCTGGCGTGATCGATCTGGGGCTGGAAGGCAAGATGCTACTCACCGCATTTGCCGCCGGCAGCGCGGGCGCGGTGACGGGGTCGCTGGGGTTGGCGCTGCTCGCGGCGCTGGCCGTGGGCGTGGCGTTGTCGATGCTGCACGGCTATGCGTGTGTAAGCAACCGCGGCGATCAGGTCGTGATGGGTATGGCAATCACGATGACTGCAGCGGGCCTCACGGTGGTGCTGGGCATCGCGTTGTTCAAGCAGGGCGGCCAGACGCCGCCGCTTTCCGATGCGGTGCGGCTTGGGCCGCTGTTCACGGGGGTGGCGCAATCGGTCAAAGAGATCCCAGTGATCGGCAATGCCGTGTCGCTGGCCTTGTTCGGCCACACTGGGCTGGTGTATGCGGCGCTGCTGCTGGTGCCGGCGGTGTGGTGGCTGCTGTACCGCACCCGCTTCGGTCTGCGCCTGCGCGCCGCCGGCGAGAACCCGGCGATGGTCGATGCCGCGGGCGTATCGGTGGTGGGTTTGCGGTACGCAGCGCTGGCGCTGAACGGGGTGCTCTGCGCGTTGGCGGGAGCGTTTCTGGTGTTGGCGCAAAATCCCTCGTTTATTCCTAATATGACAGCGGGGCGCGGCTACATGGCGCTGGCGGCACTGATTTTTGGTAAGTGGCATCCGGTGGGCGCTCTGCTGGCGTGTTTGCTCTTTGGCTTTCTGGATGCGGTGGCAATCCGCCTGCAAGGCGTGGCGCTGCCCGGAATCGGCCCGGTGCCGGTGCAGGCGATTCAGGCGCTACCTTATGTCTTGACGGTGATTTTGCTGGCGGGCTTTATTGGCCGCGCTTATGCGCCCAAGGCGCTGGGCGTGCCTTATGTGAAAGAGCGGTGAAGCAGGTGCAAGCGGTACAGGTAGACGAAACTTCTTTGCAGGAACTGATCAGCGCCGCGCGCGCGGCACGCAAGCACGCGTACGCGCCCTACTCGCGTTTTGCGGTGGGCGCGGCGGTGATGGATGAGCAGGGCCGCATCCATGCGGGATGCAATGTGGAGAACGCGGCCTATCCGCAAGGCTGGTGTGCTGAAACCTCGGCGCTGGCGCACATGATCATGGCCGGCGGCAAGACCGTGCGTGCGGTAGCCGTGGTGGGCGATGCTGCGCAGCCAGTGACGCCCTGCGGCGGATGCCGTCAAAAGCTGCGCGAATTTGCGCCACTTGATACACCGGTCATTGCTGCCGATTTGCAGGGCGAGCGTTTGCGCATGCTGCTGGGCGAACTGTTGCCGGCAAGTTTTGGCCCGGAGCACTTGCGGTGAGCCTGCAAGCATCGATTGACACGACAGTAGCGCACCTGCGCGCCACGGTTGGTGCGCAGGCGCCGCGTATCGCGGTAATTTTGGGGTCGGGCTGGCAGGGCTTTGCGCAGCAGGTGGATAGTCCGGTCAGCATTCCGTATGTGCAGTTGCCGGCGTTTCCGGAGATTGGCGTGGAAGGGCACGCGGGCGCGCTGCTGGTCGGCCAGCTGGGCGAGAACGGTGTCGCTGTGCTGTGTGGCCGCAAGCATGCTTACGAAACCGGCCGCGCCGATGCGATGAAGGGCGCAATCCGCGCTTTGGCGCAGTGGGGTTGCCAGGTGCTGGTGCAGACCAATGCCGCAGGCAGTTTGGATGCGGCAATGCGGCCCGGCAGCGTGATGCTGATCACCGATCACTTGAATATGACGCAGCTCTCGCCCTTGGTGGGCGAAGAGGGCAGCCAGCGTTTTGTCGATATGGCCGATGCGTACGACACTGTTTTGAGTGCGCAAGCCGTGCAGATTGCCAAAGCGTCCGGTGTCAATCTGCATCAAGGCGTGTATGCCTGGGTGCTCGGCCCGCAATTTGAAACACCGGCAGAAATTCGGATGCTGCAGCGCGTGGGCGCCCACGCGGTGGGCATGAGCTCGGTGCCCGAAACCATTCTGGCGCGGCATGCCGGTATGCGCGTGCTGGCGTTATCGCTCTTGACCAATATGGGCAGTGGCCTTGCCGATGAAAAGCTCAGCCACGCGCATACGCTTGCGCGTGCAAGCGAGGCCAGTGCGCGTGCGGTGCCGCTACTCAAAACGATTGTTGCGGGGCTCAAGCCATGAACATGCAAGACGCTGCGCGCATTGCGCTGGCCTGCCTTGATCTCACCAGTTTGAACGACGCGGATACTGCGGCGGATATTGAACTGCTGTGCCGTAAAGCCCGATCACCATATGGCTTGGTGGCCGCGGTGTGTGTGTGGCCGCGCTTTGTTGCGCAGGCGCGTGCGGCGCTGCCTGCAGCGGTGCGCGTTGCTGCAGTGGCCAATTTCCCTGACGGCTCACTCGACACTGACCGTGCGGTGCACGAAGCCGCGCAGATTCTTGCCGCGGGCGGTGATGAGGTGGACTTGGTGCTGCCCTACCGCACTTTTATCGCGGGTGGTCACGCGGCTTGCGCCGCGCTGGTCGCTGCCGTGCGGCGCACCTGCGAAGGCAAAACGCTTAAGCTGATCCTTGAAACTGGTGAGCTGCGTGAACCGCACTTGATCCGCGCGGCAAGCCAGCTTGGCCTGGATGAAGGCGTGGATTTTTTGAAAACCAGCACGGGTAAATCGCAAATGTCGGCCACGCTGGAGGCCGCCGGGGAAATGCTGCGCGAGATTTCTGCACATCCGCGCAGCGTCAATGTTGGGTTCAAAGCCTCGGGCGGCATTCGCAAAATGGCGGACGCGGTTGGGTACATCGAACTCACGCGCGCTTTTCTGGGCGAAGCGGCGCTTACCCCCCGGCGGCTGCGCTTTGGGGCAAGCGGTTTGCTCACCGATATCGAAGCGGTGCTGGGCGGAACCGCAAACGACGCGCCCGCGCCAACCACGTACTGAGCCATGCAGGCTGCCGAGATCATTCGCATCAAGCGCGACGCAGGCACCTTGTCCGCCGCGCAGATCGACGCCTTTGTCGCCGGGCTGAATGATGGGTCATGGAGCGAAGGGCAAATCGCAGCGTTGGCGATGGCGATCGTGCTGCGCGGTATGTCGCGTGCAGAATGCGTAGCTCTAACGCGCAGCATGACGCAGTCGGGCGAGGTTTTGAATTGGGATGCAGCCGGCTTTGACGGCCCGATTCTGGATAAACATTCCACCGGCGGGGTGGGCGATAAAGTCAGCCTGATTCTGGCGCCGATGGTGGCCGCGTGCGGCGGCGTGGTGCCGATGATTTCTGGCCGCGGCCTGGGCCACACCGGCGGCACCTTGGACAAGCTGGAAAGCCTCGCAGGCTATTCGGTGCAGCCCAGCCGCGCGCAGCTCGTCAAGGTGTTGCGCAACGCGGGCTGCGCAATCGTTGGCGCCAGTGCGCGCGTGGCGCCGGCGGACAAGCGCTTGTATGCCATCCGCGATGTCACTGCCACGGTGGAATCGGTGCCGCTGATCACCGCAAGCATTCTTTCCAAAAAGCTCGCCGCGGGTTTGCAAGGCCTCGTGATCGACGTCAAGATGGGAAACGGCGCGTTCTGCACCGATCTAAAAAGTGCGCGCCTGCTTGCCAGCAGCTTGACGCAGGTTGCGCAGGCCGCCGGGCTGCGCACCGAGGCGGCAATCACCGATATGAATCAGGTGCTTGGCACCACCGCCGGCAACGCGGTGGAGGTGCGCGAATCGCTCGATTTTCTCAGTGGCGCCGCACGCGACGCGCGCCTCACCGTGGTCACGCTGGACCTCGGTGCGCGCATGCTCAAACTGGGCGGCCTCGCGCGCACCCACGCGCAGGCGCGCAGTCAGCTCACCAAGGTGCTGGATTCCGGCGCGGCGGCGCAGTGCTTTGCACGTATGGTGGCCGGGCTGGGCGGGCCGCGCGATGTATTCGCCAAGGCGCTGCGGCTGCCCAAAGCGCCGGTGCAGCGCGTGCTCACAGCGCCGCGCGCCGGCGTGGTTGCGGCGATGGATACGCGCGCCATCGGCACCGCCATCGTGGCGCTGGGCGGTGGGCGCAGCAAGCCGGGCGAAAAGGTGGATCCGCGGGTGGGCATTTCGCAGGTGTTGCCGGTGGGCGCGCGGGTGAACAAGGGCGACCCGCTGCTATGCGTACATGCCGCGACACCTGCAGCGGCAGAACATGCGCTGGGGCAGTTGGCGCGTGCCGTGCAAGTGGGCGCGCGGGGGCGTGCAACACCGGTGGTACTTAAATAAAGGATGAGCCTGCTTTACCGTGCTTTGAAGGAGATTTTAGGTACGAGTACGCAATATCCATGCGCCTTTCCAGGCAAAAATGCTCGGAAAAGCGCATGGATATTGCGTAGTCGCTTAGTAAGTCGAAGTGGTAACCGGATTTTCCGTCTCACCCATCAGCACTGAGGGGCTGACAAGCTCGGGCCGGTGTTTGCGCGATGGGCTTTTGGCGGAATCGGGGCGTGCCAAGCGTTTGACGTTGCCGCTGACATGGCCGCCCTTCCACAGCACCACTTCGGCAAAGCGTATTTTGCCGGTGACGCGCGCGGTGGAGAAGATCACCAGCTTGCCGCGCACGATCAGCTCGCCATCAAACTCGCCGCGAATTTCTGCGCTGCCCGCATGCACCGCGCCGCGCAGCACGCCGCTGCGGCCAATCGTGAGCACGCCAGTTTCCATCGTGGCGTGCAGCTCACCTTCGACGGTGGCGCTCTTGCAGGTAATTTTTTCTGCGGCTTTGATGATGACATCCGAGCCGAGCGTGAACGTACCGGCTGTACGCGAGAAGCCGCGCAGCGAAAGTGAACTAGTGTCAGTGTGGCGGCGCGCAGGCGCAGATAAAGGCGATGCACCTTGCACTGGTGGCAGCGGCTTGCCGCGCAGACGGTTGAGCAGTTCCATCAAATCTCCCGGATGTTCATGGCGCACCCTTTTGTGTACACCGCGCGGCAGACTGCACCTGAAATCATGCGAAAAACCGCGTGGATACTGGGTTTCATGCATGAGACTACTGCTCACCCGATTTGGTTGCAAGGGTTGATCGCTAAGATTGCAGCATGTTCAACAACGACAATTCGCCGATTGCTGCGATTGCTACTGCTGCCGGGCGCGGTGGCATCGGCGTGGTGCGCCTGTCAGGCGGTAAAAACGGTAGCCGGCTGGGTGCTGTGGCGGCGGCAGTGCTGGGTGCGTTACCGGCGCCGCGGCATGCGCAGTACGGCCCGTTTAAAGCCGCTAATGGCAGTGTGATCGACCAGGGCATCGCGCTGTGGTTTCCGGCCCCGCACTCCTATACAGGTGAGGATGTGCTGGAGTTGCAAGGCCACGGCGGGCCGGTGGTGCTTAAGCTGCTGCTGGCGCGTTGCCTTGAGGCCGGGCGCGATGCGGGTTTGCGGCTGGCCGGGCCGGGCGAGTTCACGCAACGAGCTTTTTTGAACGGCAAGCTGGACTTGGCGCAGGCCGAGGCCGTAGCCGATCTGATCGAGGCCAGCACAGAAGCGGCCGCGCGCAGCGCCAGCGCGTCGCTGGCAGGCGCGTTTTCGCAGGAAATTCATACCCTGACTGATCAGGTGATCGCGCTGCGCATGCTGGTGGAAGCGACGCTGGACTTTCCAGAAGAAGAAATCGAGTTTTTGGAAAAAAGCAATGCGCGTGGTCAGCTCACGCGCGTGCGTGCGCAGCTGGACCGGGTGCTCGATCAAGCCAAGCAGGGCGCCATGCTGCGCGCCGGGCTGAAAGTGGTGCTGATTGGGCAACCGAACGTGGGTAAAAGCTCCTTGCTCAATGCGCTGGCCGGTCGCGAGGCGGCGATTGTCACGCCGATTGCCGGCACTACGCGCGACAAGGTCACGGAGACCATTGAGATCGAGGGCATTCCGCTGGCGATCATCGACACCGCCGGGCTGCGCGAGACCGAAGACGTGGTGGAGAAAATCGGCATTGAGCGGACCTGGGCGGAGATTGCGACGGCCGATGTCATTTTGCACCTGCAGGACGCATCGCACGACATTGCGCACGGCGCGCGGATGGATGCGCATATAGCCAGCCGCTTGCCGGCCAAGCTGCCGGTGCGCACGGTGCTTAACAAGATCGATCTGGCCGGGCGCGGGCCCGGGATCGAAGGCGAGCGGATCTTTCTTTGCGCCAAGTCCGGCGCGGGCGTTGCGCTGCTGCGGCAAGAGCTGCTCAAGATCGCCGGCTGGCACTCCACCGGCGAGAGTGTGTTTTTAGCGCGCGAGCGGCACTTGCAGGCGCTGAACGCGGCGAGGGCGCACTTGGCAGTGGCGGCGCAGCACGCTGCGCAAAGCGACCGGGTGCTGGACTTGTTTGCCGAAGAGCTGCGGCTGGCGCAGGAGCAGCTTTCATCGATCACCGGCGAATTCACGCCAGATGATCTGCTGGGCGTGATCTTTTCGCGCTTTTGCATCGGCAAGTGAAAGAAAGCGCGGCAGCGGGTGTTTGCGCGCAAAAAGAAAAGAGCCGGCTTTTAGGGCCGGCTCGGTGCCGCGCAAGAGGGGAGGAGAGGGGCAGCGCGGCCAAAATACAGCAAGAACGCAAAAGGGCTTCACAACACGGATGCGCCAGCGCGAGTCCGCATATTGTTCACGAAAAACACACACCTTCCCGCAGTTGAAAACAGGATGCGGTTTTGCGCCACTGTCAGAACTGACAGGTGGGCCTAAGGTGTTGCGCGCGCGCCCGCGCAAAGGTGATAGGTTGTCAAGTAGATGTTTCTGTGCGCACCTGGCCAGTGCACAATGCGGGCTAGGGGAATCGAATGACCGGCTGCCAGGACAGGTGCGTTCAAGAGTTAGTATCCGCGCAGAGCGAGGACGCGCTTTTCGAGCGCGCGGCTGCACGCGTAGCTAAGCTTGGATTTGAGTACTGCGCTTACGTTGCGCGGGTTCCGATTCCCGTGACGCAGCCGCGCCACTTGTTTTTCAGCAATACGCCGCAGCCGTGGCATGAGCGTTACCGCATCGAGCATCTGTGGGACAGCGACCCCGTCTTTGCGCAGGCGCAGAGCACAAGCTTGCCGGTGGTCTGGACCGATCAGCTATTTGAACAGGCGCCGGAATTTGCGGCGGCCGCGCGCGAGCATGGTTTGGTGTTTGGCTGGTCACAGCTTTGCATCGATGCATTGGGCGCGCGGGCCGTGGTGTCCTTCATGCGCTCCGAAGGTGAGCTGAGCGATGCCGAACTGACGGAGAAAAACGAGTCCATGGCCTGGACGGCGCAGGTACTGCATGCGGCGATGATGCAACTGGACCGGGCGCGCTTTCCGGTGCAGCAACCTTCAGAGCCGCTGTCGTATCGCGAGCGCGAAGTGCTGCGCTGGACTGCCGATGGCAAGACCGCTGCCGAGGTGGCAGAGATCCTCGTGATCACCGAGCGGACGGTAAATTTTCATATCAACCGCTGCATCGAAAAACTCAAGGTGAACAACAAACTGGCTGCCACGGTGCGGGCGGCCATGCTGGGTTTGTTGTAGGGCGGGCGGCTGCTCGATGCCGCCGCGCGTTTTAGTGCGTGATGAGCAGGTCCGGGCCAGCGTGGACGTTGATGCGGGCCTGAATTTTTGCCCAAATGCCGCGTGGTACCTCGGTATCGTGTTTTTGAGCGGCGGTGTTCCTGATAGCGCTAATGGTCAGACAGCCCGCCGCGTCGCATTCACGCAGAAACGCGCGCACCTGGTCGGCGGTGGAGCCGGCAAGCAGCTGCAGCTCGCCGAAGGTCATGGGTTTGCTCATGCACAGCGCGGCAACCCGGGCGTTGAACTTGAAGCGGTGGTCGCTGCGCAGCGGCGGCATGCGGGTGAGCCTGTAGGTGCAGTCGCGGCCCCACTTGGCCGGGGCGGCGCGCTCATGCATTTCCAACAGCAAGGCGTCAAGCGGCACGATCTGGGCGCGGTCCACCCATATTGGCAGCTCGGTCAGGCGGCGCGCAGAGACCATGTCGCCACCATGGCCAGCCAGCGGGGATTCGCCCATGCGCACGAAGCATTGGCGGTTAGCCACATCCACCACCAGGGTGGGCACATGCATGCCTACAAATTGGAACAGGCCCGCCGAACTGGTGGCCAGAAGCTCCAGCGCGTCCAGCAACGCCTGGGCTTTATAGATTGGATCAGAAATGGTGGCTGGGCCGTTGCTTTGGCTGGTACTCGTCGTTGATCTCATGGTGTGCTCCTGATAGTGTTCAATCATTCCGCACACCACGGATGGCGATGTGCATACAAAGCATCTTATCGGTGCAAACAAAGCACTTCTACTGTCATAGTTGACAGTCGTTTGCTTTAGTGTTGTTGATCTGCCTAGCGGTCTGGTGGGCTGGCAGCGATTGATTAGCAAAGACTCGGAGAGGTACACGATTTATCCATGAGCATTTTGAGCCAATAATGGCTGAAAACCCGCATGGATAGTGCGTAGACTACTTTTTGGACGTTTTGGGGGCGGGCCCGGATAGGCCGGCAAAGCTGGTGCGGATCAGGATTTCAATGATTTCCTGGTCGTCATACAAACCGCCAAGTTTGAGAAAGTCCAGCACCGGATCGCAGGCGCGGGCAAAGATCGTGTACAGCACTGCTTCGGGCGGCAGGTCTTTGGCGATGGCGCCGTCTTTCTGCGCCTTGGTGATCAGCTCGCCCAGCGCATCGCTCACCTCAAGCAGGCGCGCCATATAGCCTTGGTGCGCCACCAGCGCAGTGCGGATGGTGCTGCGGGTAGAAGGCAGCATTGGTAGCGTGCCCTCCAGGTGCTGGGCCAGCGCCCAGCGCAGCAAATCCTTGATGCGGTCGGTGGGTGGCGCTTTGGGATCTTGCGCCTTGAGGTGGGCGAGCGTGCGCTCGAGCAGGCGCATCATCGCGGCGGCGGCCAGCTCTTCTTTGGAATCGAAGTGCTTGTACAGGCTGGGCTTGGCAATGCCTACGTCTGCGGCCACCTCGTCCATGGTCATCAGGTCATAGCCCTTGGTGGCGAGCAGGCCGTTGACGGAATCCAGAATCGCGTCTTCGCGTGCTTTGAGCTGCTGCTCTTTGAACGAGGGCTTCTTGGCCACCGGCTTGGCGGGCAGTTTAGGGTTTACGCGCATATCCATAGGCTTGACTTTCAAGTTCAAAAAGATTCCAATGCGTTTGCTTTGATACTGAGTAGTAATAAATTATGCCTGAATGGTAGCGAAACGCGGATCAAGAGCTGATTGTTGAACTCGATGGTAGCAGTTCTTGCAGCGCTTGGCCCGAAGAATTCATCAGGCTGTCTCTCCTCTCACGAAAGGGCAACATCATGAAGTTTGTAAAGCACACTTTGGCGGCTTT
>JBJOQV010000496.1:0-3390 GCA_046049785.1 Pseudomonadota bacterium | reverse complement strand
CACCTTGCGCAGCTGCAAGCGGTATAGGCTAGGGGTCAGTACAGGTCAGCAGTACCACCCGAAAGTAGGGCAAATGCATGCTGATCTGAAAAAGAGTGCAACGACCGGGGTACTTTGCCGTCACACACTGCTCGCTTACTAAGTGTGTCCGTGCTTTCTCGCTAACAACCTCTGCCAGCAATTACCCAGCGTAAGTGCCGACCGTGTTTGATGATTTGAGGCGAAATGGCAAGAGTTTGAAGTGATTTCGCGACCGCACGAATTCATGACGCTGTCGCAATAGCCGGAATCAAGCGGGTAACGCGCTATCGCAGGCGTGCCGTCAGGTTATGGGCGGACGTATCGGGTACGTCGTCAACCAAATCTCTAACAGCGGCGACGATATGTGAATTGGGGTTGCTGCGACACGAAGCGCGCGCAATGTCCTAGGGGAGACGAGATTGCTTAGCGGCCTCTCACTTCCGCCATCGCCTCGATCGCAGCAGACTGCAGTCTATTGAAGTAATGGCAAGAACAGCACCCACCGATCGCAGGGTATTCACGTTCAAGCGTTAGGTTGTGTGTATAGCTGATGAGAAAACGTCGCAAATATCCAAATCGATGCTCAGGTTAGTCAACCAAGCAACATTGAGTCGCAAATGTTCAATCCCTTGCAATAGCCGGTCTGCACAATGCATGCAGATGTGCAGTCGCGTGGTGTGATTGTGTCGTAGCCGAAAGTACCTGCAGTGAAAAATAGCCGTGCACTTACCCATATTCGTCAACTTTGCAATCTTTCAGTAGGCTCGCATACCGTCATGCCCGCAATCGTGCGGGCGATGCATGATCTGGTGGATTCTTCGCATAACCTGTTTATCTGGACTGACGCGCAAGGTCGCCCAATCGACCGTTTTTGTGAAGCATATTTTCCAGCGGTGGTCACCGCTGACGCACAAAACTTGGCGGGCAAGACCGATCTGGCCGGAATTGCACTGCATGGAAAGATCGCGGGCAATATGCGGCAAAGGTCTACCGATTTTTATCGCTCTCCATTCTTTGCCGAGGTGTACCGGCCTATGCGCGTACAGCACTCGCTGGACGCTGTTGTTCGCGTTGGTGGGCAGCCGATGGGTGTGCTGGTTCTGCACCGCGACAATGACTTGCCGTTTTCAGACGCAGAGCAGAGCGATCTGGAAGCCGTGCTGCCGTACCTGCGCAACTTGTGGGCGCAGCGGCCGGTTCATAGCGTGGACTCATTTATCGAAAGTGATCACGCAGATCAAGGTGCCGCCATCGTCGCGCCAGGGGGGCAGATTCAGTATTTGTCAGCCAATGCCGAGCAACTGCTGCGGATGACTGATGCACGCAGTTTCTTGCGCGCGCCGGCAGGTATGGTTCAGCTCCCAGAACAGGTTGCGCATCTGTGCGCGCACTTCGCGCTGTCAGATCCGGTGGGCATTGCGCACGTGCCGCATTCGCACAGTATGGTTAACGCGTGGGGCAGGTTTATCTTCAACGTGTTTTGGCTCGAGAGCCGCGCCGCACATGAAAGCGGTCTGATCGGGCTGACCATTCAGCGGCAAGAACCGTTATCGCTGGGCATCGTACGCGGGCTACAGCGCACAGCGCTCTCGCCCAAGCAGCGCGAGATTGCCTTGATGCTGGCCTTGGGAAAAACCGCGGAAGAAGTGGTGACGCAATTGTCTATCGGTACCACCACTTACAAAGACCATGTGCGCAAAATCTACGAGAAGATGGGTGTGAACCAGCGCGCGGATCTAATCCGCCAGTTGACGCGGCCGGTAGCGGCGTGAGTGCGTGGCGCTGACCCGTCATTGACAGGCTAGAAGCAAGCGGTCACGGGATGTTGAAGCACCAACACCGACTCTTGAGAAAAGCTGTTTTTGTACTGGCGGGCAATCGCCTGAATCTTGGTGGCCGCATCAGCCTCATCTTGATGCACGATTTCAACCACACGTGAGTCTTCGGAAATGATGGTGCCTTGAGCGTCGCGCCACTGCCCGCTGCTGGCGAGCACAGTCAGCCCGGCCGGAAAGCGCGAGGTGATCTGTGCAGCCAAAAAGCTCTTCCACTGCACCTCAGACACCTCCGCGTGCGGACTGCGCAGACCAAAGTACATCCGCGTCACAAGCTGCTGTGTGCAACCCGGCAACGGTCCGATTGAATTGGTGGCGCAGCCGCACATGCAAACTGAAAAGAGCAAGATGCATACGGTGCGAGACAGAGCTGATCGCGAGAAAAGGGGCATGTTCAAAGATTCCGAGCAATACTTCTGTGAAGTAAAGAGTGAGGCGACCGCAGCGCCGGGGACTCACTCCAACGCCGTGCCCCGGCTTAGCTAACAATCGAGCAAGCTTGACTGATCACATTCTGAGGTGCTTGCTAAAAAACTCTACCATGTCGGAAGTAAATGTTTCGCTCTGTCCGTCTTGACTGCCAACCTTGACGCCGTACCCGATCCACGGTGCAGCGAGCCGCATCATTGTCCGGTCATCGGCACCTGGCATCGGCGTTCCGGTATACCAGTCAATGAAAGCGCCGCTGTCGTTCATGAACATTGCGGGAGCACTAAACGCTTTGATGGCTTTTGGAAATTCGACTAAAGGCATTGCATAGCCAAATCCGTGATTCGCACCTTTGAACAGCCGCACCGAAACCTGAGGGTTACGCTGCGCTATAGCGTTGGCCTGCGCTTGGCAAAGCGAGGGCGCGACCCAATTATCTGAATCACCGAGTGCAAAGCGCATAGCCGTTGCCGTCGTGGCAGCGTTTTGGAACTGGTAGCCGCACCACGCCCAGCCGGTCATCACAGCCTTGAGCTTAAGCTGTTTTCCCAGCACGGCATGCGAGAGATGCTCTGATATTGCAAGCGACACGGCGGTGCCGCCGCGGCTGTAGCCCACTGCGCCTAGACGCTGCCGGTCAACGGCAGGCAATGCGGCCAACATGCGTGCGGCTGAAAGCAAATCGTACGTAGACGCAGCAAATGAAAACTGTGTCTGGTCTTCTACCGTGCTGCTTACCCCGCGTTTTGAAAATGGATCAAGAACGTAAACACCGACACCAGCTTTGATCAATGCCTCCGCGTGCTTGAGGTGATGCGCACCCACGCCGCCAGAGCCTGGAATAAGGATCACAACAGGGTGCGGCGCCTTTCCTGTTGGCAAGAAAAGCTGGCCATCCAGCTCAACTGGCGTGAGCGCAGTGCCAGCAATGATCTGCTCGAAGTTGCGTGGATTGGCACTGGTGAACACCAGGGGCTCGCCAGAGCTGGTGGCGTTGAGAACGACCTTTTGGCGGGCGAACGGCACATCAGCCGTTTGAGCATATGTGGTAGTTCCTAGGGTACAAAAGCTAAGACAGACTGCAGCAGCAAGGTGAAGATGAAAA
>JBJOQV010000495.1:0-3009 GCA_046049785.1 Pseudomonadota bacterium | reverse complement strand
GAAACATAGTTCTCCCTCAAATTCGTGCGAGAAACGCTCGACTGGAAACGCTCCAATTCATCGTCTTTTCTGCAATGTATGAAGTGTATCGAAGCAGCATCAAATCCTGCATGCCGCATTCACGTGACAAGCGGTTTTTGACGCTATTCACGAGACAGTTCTGCGCCGCGGCGCGGCCATCGCGCGCGGCCACCCCACACATATCAAGCCGGCTTGTCGTGCTTGCGCCAGCCCGGCCGTTCAAACTGGTTCAAATTTCTACGATTTTCAGTTAAAAATAAGCGATCACGCAATATCCATGCGGGTTTTGGGGCAAAAATGCTTGAAAACCCGCATGAATATTGCGTACTGTATTTTTGATTTTTGTCCAGGTCATTAATTGCGGTGGCACTTGCAGTCCGCCGCCAGCTCTACACGGTGACAGCCGTGTCCGGCTACCCTTTGACCAGACCCGACCACAGCAGCCAAAGAACATGCACAGCCGCCAGCGCAGCAACGCCCAGCGTGAATGCCAGGCGCTCACCATGCAAGCCGATGGTGGACGAACCAATGACGGACACGCTGCCAAGCACCGGCCGTTTACTTGCTTCTCGTAGTGAGCGAATGTCGTCAAACGTTGGGGTCAGTTGCGCCAGACCGCCAGCGACAACAACGCCTGCCGCGATCGCTGCAGCCAGGAGCAGCGGAATCAGCGTGATCCGATTTGGAAACGCCGCCCGTGACGCTACCCGCGGCGGCTCGACTACCCGGAAAACAGCCAGTTGGGCGCTCTCGTCCACTTTGCCGGAGATCGCTGCAGACTCGCGGCGCGCTACCAACTGTTCATAGTTTTTGCGCACAATGTCGTAGTCACGGTTGAGCTGCGCAAGCTCCGCTTCGATCTTGGGTACTTTGATCGCAACGCTGCGAAGCTCATTCAAGCGCGCTTGCTGATCATTGACCCGCGCCCGCAGAGCGGCGACCTGCGCCTCAGCTTCCGTCAAGCCAATCTTGATGCGCTGATACACCGGATTGGATGGCGCATTGGTCTTTAAAGCAGCAAGTTCCTGAGCGCGCTTAGCCTCGATCTCCTGCCGGCGCTGGCCTTCCAATTGCGTAATCAAGCGCCGCGCGGCAATGACATCCGGATGATTTTCCGTGAACCGGCGCAGCAATTCATCTAGCTGCCGCTGCTGCACTTCAAGGCGCGACTCCAACTCTGTGGGCCGCTGCGCAGCCGCCAGCGCTGCATCCGTCGGGCCGCTCAGCACGGGGTTTTCGGCTGCAAGTTCGCGCCGCAGTGAGTCGCGCGACTGCTCCGCCGCGCGCAGATCAACTTGCAGTTTGCGCACCTCGTCTGCGATCGCTGTCATCTGACCGAACTGGTCGCCCCGGCCGCCGCCCACCGCGTAACCGAAGTTGCGCATCTTGAACTCTTTTAAGCGGTTTTCTGACTCGGCCAGCTTGGCTTCGTATTCCTTGATTTGCTCGTCAATGAACTTGCGCGCATCTTCAGTATCTTTACGGCTATCGCCCACCCCTGTATCTACAAACAATGCAACAAGATTAGCCACCAGCTTCGCGGCGCGCTGCGGATTTTCATCTTTGTAAGTGATGCGATAGAGATTGCGGCCCTGCACATCCAGTTTGATTGCTTTCATCAAACCGTCAATCAGCGCGTCTTGACCACCCGGCTTGCTTGTTTCGGCCCCGAAATCAAGCGTGGAGATCACTTTTTCGACGTTTTTACGTGAAATCAATGTCCGCGCGAGCATGCTGACCTGCAACTCGATGTCTGGCTGGACAGCCAAATCGCGCATCAACGGCTTAAGTACAGTCTGCGTGTCGACATAGACGCGCGCGGTGGCCTCGTAACGCTCTGGAACCATGTAGATCGCTACCGCACCCACCAAACCGACCGCCCAGGCCGCTAACAGGCCTTGCCAACGATTGCGCCATGCCGACCTTGCGATGCTTTGTATCTTTTCAAACTGCTGATTCACAGATAGATTCCCTCATTCACACCACGCAAAGATTAGCCTAACCGCAGCGCAGCGTTGTGTGATCGCCCATAACCGGTGATCGCCCGTTCTTGGTATCACGTCTGATATTGCACACGTACGCGCCCAAAAAGCACCTCGCACAGCACTCATCACCCTTAAATGGGATTTCAACCTGCCATGTGACGAAAGTAACTTCTTCTTGACCGCGGATAACACCTTACGCGCAGCAGCTTGCCGCGCCAAAAACAGAATTAACCACGCCGCGTTCGGGGAACCAGGGAGTCCAATTTCAATGTCTGCCAGCACTGACAATCACCACCCGCCAGGGGCAGCACCGCACCGTCCACCGCCCTTAAGTGCATGGTTGCAGGGTGCGGTTGAGTCGCACGGTTCGCGCATTGCACTGGAGGCGGCCGATCTGCAATACACCTATGCGCAGCTTGGGGCCGAAGTTCAGGCACTCGCAAATAAGCTAAAACAGGCCGGCATTGCGCCAGGCCACCGGGTGGCGATCGCTGCTGACCGGGATGCCCCGACAATCATTGCGATCCTTGCCACGGTTCACACTGGAGCAGCCTATGTGCCACTTGATCTTGCGTATCCCGCGCAGCGCCTGCGGGCGATGCTGGAAACTGCCCAGCCCAGCTTAGTGCTGGGGTCTGCCAAGGCACTCGCCACACTCAAAACCTCGGCCGGCGACTATCCAACGCTCGATGCACCCGCGATAGCCTTGCAAGCTCCTTACGCGGCCAAACCCGGGCTGACTTATGTTTTGTTCACTTCCGGCTCAACCGGAACGCCCAAAGGCGTAGCGATGGGTGATTTGCCGCTGCGGCATTTAACCGAATGGCACGCAAAGCACAGGAATTTAGGTTCCGCCGCACGGACCTTGCAGTTCGCACCGCTGTCTTTCGACGTGCATTTCCAAGAGATCTTTTCGACTATTGCCTGCGCAGGCACATTAGTGCTTATCCCAGAACACCACCGGCGCAACCCGGCCTTGCTCGTGAAAGCGCTGATGGAGCGG
>JBJOQV010000494.1:0-2975 GCA_046049785.1 Pseudomonadota bacterium | reverse complement strand
GTTTCGACTGGCTCAACGCGGACGCAGGCTAATAGAAGATTCCAGATATCGACCACGCAATATCCATGCGGGTTTTAAGACAAAAGTGCTCCACAAGGCGCATGGATATTGCGTAAAGGCTTGCTTTATTCTTCTCAAACCAAGTTTGCTTTAGGTCAATAGCCGCGTGCGGCAACGGCTGATAATTAAATCGTCTTGGTTAGGCGATTTGCCGGCAGAAAGGCGCAGCTTGGGCGCACCGCGGTTCATTGATTCGATAGAGGCCAGTGTCGATTATGTGCTGGACAATATTTCCGGCGATATTGTGCTGGGCATTCCGCTGGGCGTGGGCAAACCCAATCCGTTTGTGAATGCGCTGTACAAGCGCGTCAAGGGCAACCCGGCGCGGCGGCTGCGCATCATCACGGCGCTGTCGCTGGAAAAGCCGGTGGGCAAGAGCGAGCTGGAGCAGCATTTTCTTGCGCCGCTGGTTGAGCGCGTGTTTGCAGACTATCCAGATTTGGCCTACGTGAAAGACTCGCGCGCGGGCACCATGCCGCCCAATATCGAGGTACGTGAGTTTTTCATGAAGACGGGCGACTATCTGGGCAACGCGGTTGCGCAGCAAAACCACATTTCAACCAACTACACCTTTGTGGCGCGCGACATGGCGGTGCAGGGCATGAACGTGATTGCGCAGGCGGTGGCAGCGCGGGGGGAGGGTGAAGCGCTGCGGCTGTCGCTGTCCAGCAATCCAGATGTGACCTTTGAGGTGGTGGAAAAGATCCGCGCCGCCGGGCAGGCGTTGATCACCATTGGCGTGATCAACAAGCAGATGCCATTTATGCCCAACAGCGCAGAAGTAGCACCGGATTTTTTTGATGTCGTCATTACCGATCCGGCGGCGACACACGCCGTATTTGCGCCGCCCAATGGCAAGGTCAGCACGGCAGACTACGCCATTGGCTTGCACGCTTCCAGCCTGGTGGCCGATGGCGGCACGCTGCAGATTGGCATTGGCGCGCTGGGCGATGCAATTGCGCAGTCGCTGATTGTGCGCGACCGGCATGGGCAGGAGTACCGGCAGATACTGGAGTCTATTTGTGATGACGGCTTGGCCGGCCGCGAGCTGAGCCGTTTCGATCAGGGGCTGTACGGCTGCTCTGAGATGTTTGTCAATGGCTTTCTCAAGCTGATTGAGGCCGGCATCATCCGCCGTGAGGTGTTTGGTGATGAGGTGCTGCAACAACTGCTCAATAGCGGCGCCATCCATGACGAAACCGTGACGCCGCAAACGCTGCGCGCCCTGCTGGATGCAGGCCGCATTCACGCGCGCCTGCGGCCGCGTGAGCTGGAATTTTTGCAGTACTACGGCATTGTGCAGCCCACTGTGCAAATTGAGGGCGATACGCTGGTGCTGGGCGATGCGCGCGTGGTAAATGATCTTTCACAGCCTGAAGCGTTCGATCAGGTGGCCGCCGCCATGCTTGGCAAGCGGCTTGCGCACGGCATCTTCATGACCGGCGGTTTTTTTGTTGGCCCGCGCGATTTTTACGAACGGCTGCGCAGCATGCCGCCGCAGGAGCTGAACAAGATCGACATGACGCGGATCGATTTCATCAATCAGCTGTATGGCAGCGATGAGCTCAAACGTGCCCAGCGCCGCAAGGCACGCTTCATGAATACGACCATGATGGTCACGTTGCTGGGTGCGGCGGCAAGTGACGCGCTGGAGTCCGGCCAGGTGGTGAGCGGCGTGGGCGGGCAGTACAACTTTGTGGCGATGGCGCACGCACTGCCGGACGCGCGGCTCTTGATGATGTTGCGAGCCACCCATGAACACAAAGATGGACTGCACAGCAGCATTGTGTGGAACTACGGCAACGTGACGATTCCGCGGCATTTGCGCGATGTGGTCATTACCGAGTATGGCGTTGCAGATTTGCGCGGGCAGCCAGACAGTGAGGTCGTCAAGCGATTGCTTGCGATCGCCGATTCACGCTTTCAGCAGGAGTTGCTCACCCAAGCCAAGGCGCATGGAAAGCTGGCGGCGGACTACGCGATTCCCGACCGTTATCGCAATAATCTGCCGCAGATGCTGGATGATAAGCTGCACCCCTGGAGCCGCGCCGGATTGCTGCCTGATTTTCCGTTTGGCACAGATTTGACCGAGGATGAGCTGCATATTGTTCGTGCGCTCAAACGGTTGAAGCGCGCAACCGAACATCCAACCGAGCTGGTAACCATGGCAGTTAAAAGTTTGTGGGAGGGCAAAGAGGCGCCGCACGAATACCTGGAGCGGCTAGGGTTAGCCGATGCCACGAGCTTTCGCGATATGTTTGTGCGCAAACTGTTCGCTGGGAATCTTTAGACCGCGCCAGTGATTGCTGCCAGGCAAAAAAAAAGGACGGCATCGCCGTCCTTTTTCACGCTGGCTGCGAAACTACCAGCCCAGCTTGAGCGTGTAGGTGCCGCCACTGCCGCTTGTGCCACTGTAAAAGCGCACGCGTGCGTAGTAAGTGCTTGTGCTCGCACCGCCATTGCGGATCGATGCGGTGTCAATTGCGCCGGTACCGCGCTCGCTGCGCGCAACCAGTGTGCCTGCGCTGTTGTACAGATACAGGTCGTAGTCAGATGCGCCGTTTGGCGTGAGCGTGGCGGTGAGCGTGGCGTTGGAGGGCAAAGACACGCGGAAATAGTCGTTATCGCTCGCGCTGCCCATCGTGCCATTGACAGTTGTGCCGGAGGTTGCGATCGCCTGCGCGGCGCCAGTGCTGTCGTTGGGCTCGGTTTCATTGACGGTGCCACCCGTAGGCGGCGTGGTGCCGCCGGCGGCGTCCACAGCGGCGGAAGCGTTGACGATGCCGCTGCCGCATTGCGAGCAGGTGGCCGGAAACGCGCGCGCAGTCTGTTGCAGCTTGGTCTTGACTTCATCGGGCGTGAGGGCGGAGTTTTTTGACAGCATCAGCGCCACAACGCCGGCTATGTGCGGCGAT
>JBJOQV010000493.1:0-4088 GCA_046049785.1 Pseudomonadota bacterium | reverse complement strand
ATTGAATCAAATCCTAGCGCTCAGCCAAGCACCCAAGGGCTCTTTCTATCATCACTTCCCGGGGGGTAAAGCACAGCTTGCTGCTGAGTCGCTTGCATCTGCAGGCGCGGAGCTGGTCGAGATGATCGAAGCCGTGCTCTCGCGTGCCAAAGATCCACAAGCCGCAATCACGTCTTTTATAGGCAAGATCGCCAAATGGTTTAAGGCCAGCAACTACAGCGCAGGTTGTCCCATCACATCGGTGCTGCTGGATACTGTGCCCGGAGACAAGCTCACCGGCGAAGCTTGCAAACTAGTCTTCTCCCAATGGATCAGCACCTGGCAAGCTTATTTTGAAAAGCACGGTGCGAGCACTCAAGATGCTGAATATTTGGCCAACTCGATGGTGATTGGCCTTGAGGGTGCATGGATCATGAGCCGCGCGATGCAATCTGTCAGCGCGTTTGAGCATGCGGAAAGATCACTACTTGCGCAATGGCAGCAGGTTAAGGGCAACTAGGGCTTTGTATTTGAGCGCTACCGCTTCTATTCCAGCATTTGGTTGCTGGAAAAATGCCTCCTCAGCCATGTAAGCGCAATATTGATGGGCGTTTCCAGCCATTTTTACCTGAAAACCCGCATGGATATTGCGTAGAGCACTTAAATACTAAGGCGTCACCACAATCTTCCCCGTCACCTTGCGCGCAGCCATATCATTCAGCGCCTGTGGCACTTGCTCCAGCGGGTAAGTCTTTGAAATCAGTGGTTTGATCTTGCCTTCTTTCATCCAGCCCATCAGCTCCATCATGCCGGCCAGATTGGCCTTGGGTTCGCGGCGGGCAAAATCGCCCCAGAACACGCCCACGATGCTGGCGCCTTTGAGCAGCGCGAGGTTGAGCGGCAAGCTGGGAATGTCGCCGGCGGCAAAGCCGATCACGAGATAGCGCCCGCGCCAGCCGATGGAGCGGAAGGCGGGCTCGGCAAACTTGCCGCCCACAGCGTCGTAGATCACGTCTGGCCCTTTTCCGCCGGTAAGCTCTTTGATGCGGGCACGAAAATCTTCAGTTTCATAGTTGATGCCAGCATCCGCGCCGCGGGCTTTACACACATCCAGTTTTTCTTGCGTGGACGCGCAGGCGATTACGGTGGCACCGAGCGCCTTGCCAATCTCCACCGCCGCCAGCCCCACGCCGCCCGAGGCGCCGAGTACGAGCATGGTTTCGCCGCTCTTGAGTTGCGCGCGGTCCACCACGGCGTGCCAACTGGTGGCGTAGGCCAACGTGAACGCAGCGGCCACTTGCATGGGCACACCGGGCGGCAGCGGCATGACGTTTTCTGCTTTGGTGAGGCACTGGGTGGCAAAGCCGCCGGTGCCCACCATGGCGGCCACCGCATCGCCGGGTTTGACGTGCTTGACGCCCTCGCCCACCGCGCGCACGGTGCCCGCCACCTCCGCGCCCGGCACAAAGGGCAGCGGCGGCTTCATTTGGTACTTGTTTTGAATAATCAGCACATCAGGAAAGTTCACGCCCGCGGCCTGGATATCAATCACCACCTCGCCTGCGCCTGGGGTGAAATCCGGCAGGGTCTGCAGCTCCAGTTTTTCCGGCCCGCCCCACTCTTTGCAAACGACTGCGCGCATCTTGCGTCTCCTCAAGTTCTTTGCGTTCAGCGTAGCACGTCACCGGCCCTCACCCTGCCCTCTCCACCCTCGCGCTTGCAAGCGCTCACGATTCGCGGGCGCAAAGCGATGCTTTGCGAAACCCCCGGCTCATCCCGCAAGCGGGAGAGGGGTGGAAAGAGATTTGCGGTAATCTCAAACGAAACCGAGGAGACAGCATGGAATTCGACTATTCGCCGCGCGTCAAAGAACTGCAAGCGCGCTTGCTCAAGTTCATGGAAGAGCACATCTACCCAAACGAAAACGCGTTCTACAAAGAGATCGAAGACAACCGCGCCAAGGGCAACGCATGGATTCCCACCAAAATCGTGGAAGAGCTTAAGCCCAAGGCGCGCGCCGCCGGGCTGTGGAATTTGTTCTTGCCTTTCTCTGAGCGCGTACCCGAAGGGCTGAGCAATCTGGAATATGCGCCCCTGTGCGAGATCATGGGCCGTGTGCCGTGGGCGCCAGAGGTGTTCAACTGTTCCGCGCCGGACACCGGCAACATGGAAACACTCGAGCGCTACGCCGCCGAACATCTGAAGCGCCAGTGGCTTGACCCGCTGCTCAAAGGCGAGTTTCGCAGCGCGTTTGCAATGACCGAGCCGGCCGTAGCGTCGAGCGACGCTACCAATATTCAAAGCATGATCGAAAAGCGTGGCGATCATTACGTCATCAATGGCCACAAGTGGTGGATCAGCGGCGCGGGCGATCCGCGCTGCAGTGTTTACATTTTCATGGGCAAGACCAACCCGGACGCCGGCAAGCACGAGCAGCAGAGCATGATCGTGGTGCCGGCGGACACTCCGGGCATTACCGTCAAGCGCGCGCTGCCGGTGTTTGGCTATGACGATGCACCACATGGCCACTGCGAAATCCTCTTCAAAGACGTGAAGGTTCCGGTAGAGAACATTCTGCTCGGCGAAGGCCGCGGTTTTGAAATCGCCCAAGGCCGTCTGGGGCCGGGCCGCATTCACCACTGCATGCGGCTGATCGGCGTGGCCGAGCGCGCGCTGGAACTGATGTGCAAACGCCTGAACAGCCGAGTCGCGTTTGGCAAACCGATCTCCGCGCAAAGCGTATGGCACGAGCGCATTGCCGATGCGCGCTGCGCAATCGATCAAGCACGCCTGCTCACGCTCAAGGCCGCCTATATGATGGACACCGTCGGCAACAAAGTCGCCAAGGCAGAAATCGCAATGATCAAAGTGGTTGCACCGAACGTGGCCTGCCAGGTGGTGGACATGGCGATCCAGGCGCATGGCGGCGGCGGCGTGAGCAATGATTTTCCGCTTGCATATCTGTACGCCAACGCGCGCACGCTGCGACTCGCAGATGGCCCCGACGAAGTTCACCGCCAGTCGATTGCCAAGCTGGAATTGGCGCGGCACATGCATTTGCCGACGGACAAGATTCAGATGCCGGTGACGCGCGGCGGTTGATGACAAAATGACGCTTGCTGCGCTCGCATGACAAAATGATTTGCAGCAGCGCATGCAGCCCGTCATTTCGTCATTGAGCGCGCAAGTGCAAAGTCATTTCGTCATCAACTGGAGCCAAACGCCATGATCCACGTCCACACCTGGGCCACCCCCAACGGCCACAAAGTCCACATCATGCTCGAAGAATGCGGCTTGCCCTATGAGGTGCATGCGGTGGATATCGGCGCCGGTGATCAATTCAAGCCGGACTTTCTCAAAATCAGCCCGAACAATCGCATCCCGGCGATTGTCGATCCCGATGGGCCGGACGGGCAACCGATCAGCGTGTTCGAGTCCGGTGCGATTTTGCTTTACCTCGCCGGCAAGACCGGCAAGTTTCTGCCCAACGACACGCGCGGCAAATACAAAGTGCTGGAGTGGCTGATGTGGCAGATGGGCGGCTTTGGCCCGATGCTGGGCCAGGCGCATCACTTTCGCCTCTATGCGCCGGAAAAAATTGAGTACGGCATCAATCGGTACACCAATGAAGCCAAGCGCCTCTATGGTGTGCTCGATAAGCAGTTGTCTAAAAACGCGTATGTCGGCGGCAAGGAATACTCGATTGCCGACATGGCCATCTATCCCTGGGCACGCTCGGCAGCCAATCAAGGGATCGACTGGGCGGATTATCCGCACGCAAAAAAGTGGTTTGACGTGATTGATGCGCGCCCTGCAGTGCAACGCGGCGTGCAGGTGCTGGCCGATCGCAGAAAACCCATCACGGGCGACAAAGAGCGCGAGATTTTGTTTGGCAAGGCGCAGCTTGAGCGGCGGTAAACGCCTTCTTTAAGAATGCCGCAGCGTCTTGGCACGTCATCCCCGCGCAGGCGGGGAGCCAGGTAGATTTGGTAGAGCAAGTATTCGTGCGTTTCCCGTTGCAGGGTGCGGAGTAAAAAAACTTTTATGTCCTCTGCATACTCCGCGGCCCCGTTTTGAACGCTTTGCAAATCATCTACGCAATATCCATG
>JBJOQV010000492.1:0-5168 GCA_046049785.1 Pseudomonadota bacterium | reverse complement strand
CAGGAGCTCAGCCGTCTTTACGCGATGGTGTCTGACTATTTCAGTTTGTTTTCAGAGCCGATGCGCCTGCAAATCATGCATGCGGTGTGCGACAGCGAGCGCAACGTGTCTGAGGTGCTTGCTGCAGTAGGCGGCACGCAGGCCAACGTATCGCGGCACTTGAGTGCCATGCACAAGGCCGGTGTGCTTTCACGCCGCAAGGAAGGTACGCAGGTGTACTACGCCGTGGCCGATCAGAATGCAGTCGAGCTGTGCCGCACCGTGTGCGTGCATCTGGCTGCCAAGCTGGATGAAGAGCGCACATACCGCAAAATTCGGCCGCGTGCGGTGCGCAAATTCATGGCGCAGGCGGTTTGATGAAGTTCAATCAGTTTTTGCCTGGGCGGTTGCGCAAGGCGCCAGAATCGTTTCTGCCCAAGGAGTTTGCCGGGCAGGTGAACAAAGAGGGCTGGAGCGACGCGCGGCGCGATTTTCTGCGTAAGTCATTCGTGGCAGCCTCTGGCGCGCTGAGCGCGGGGGTCGCTGCTGCGCAAACAGTGCCCGCCAATACATCTGCCGGAGACCCTGCCATTTTGAACCTGCCGGCGCATTCCACCGGCCTTGGTCAGCCGGTTGCGGCGCGTGGCTATGGTGCACCATCGGCCTTTGAAAAAAATCTGCAGCGGCGTGAAAGCCCAGGATTGACGAGGGTTTCCGCTTCGTCGGTATCGTTCTGCCCATTGCAAGGCCTGTTTGGCATCATCACACCAAACGGTCTGCACTTTGAGCGGCACCATCAAGGTTGGTGGGACATTGACCCCAGCCAGCACCGCTTGATGGTGATGGGCCTTGTGAAAAAGCCAATGGTCTTCACCATGGACGATCTGATGCGCCTGCCCTCGGTCTCGCGCATGCATTTCATCGAGTGTGGCGCGAACACCGGCATGGAGTGGGGCAATGTGGCGGTGCCCACGGTGCAGTACACCCACGGCATGCTGTCGTGCTGCGAGTACACCGGCGTGCGCTTATCGTTGCTGCTGGACATGGCGGGTTTTGACAGGCAGCGCGGCAAATATGTGCTGGCAGAAGGCGCAGACGGCGCGGGGCTCACGCGCACGATCAATATCGAAAACGCGCTGGACGATGTACTCGTGGCCTGGGGCATGAACGGCGAGATGCTGCGGCCAGAAAATGGCTATCCACTGCGCCTGGTGGTGCCTGGCGTGCAGGGCGTGAGCTGGGTGAAATATCTGCGCCGGATTGAAGTGGGCGACAAGCCGTTTGACACGCGCGAAGAAGCGCTGCACTACATGGACATGATGCCCGATGGCATGCACCGCCAGTACAGCTCCATCCAGGAATGCAAGAGCGTGATCACCACGCCCTCGGGCGGGCAGATATTGATGGACAGGGGTTTCTACAACGTGAGCGGCCTGGCCTGGAGCGGCCGCGGCAAGATCACGCGCGTAGATGTAAGCGCGGATGGCGGCAAAAACTGGCGCACTGCACGGCTTGAAACGCCGGTGCTGGACAAGTGCCTGACCCGCTTCAATATCGACTGGACCTGGGACGGCGCGCCCGCCGTGCTGCAAAGCCGCGCCATCGATTCCACCGGCTACGTGCAGCCCAGCTATGCGCAGCTACGCGCCGTGCGCGGCACGCGCTCCATCTATCACAACAACGCGGTGCAGAGCTGGCAGGTGGCGGGCTCTGGCGAAGTGTTTAACGTGCAGGTGTCGTGATGGCGGCGCACCCAAAAGGCCAAACGAAATCTCTGCACTGCGTTCGCGTTGAGCCCGTCCAAACGCATTCGCAAGCGGTTCATGGGCATAGTCTGCAAATGGGCTTCGACAGGCTCAGCCTGAACGGATTTTTGTATGGTTCGTTAAAGCGTTTACGCAATATCCATGCGGGTCTTGGGGCAAAAATGTCTGAAAAAGCGCATGGGTACTGCGTAGCCGCGTTTTTAACCCTGCTTTTCTGCACGTTTTCGCCACTGGCTGCTGCGCAAGACAGATTCGCCGGCATCGGCCGCGCCGCCACGCCAGCGGAGATCAAAGCCTGGGACATTGATGTGCGCGGCGACTTCACCGGCTTGCCGCCGGGCAAGGGCAGCGCGGTCAAAGGCATGGAAGTATGGGAGGCCAAGTGCGCGAGTTGCCACGGCGTGTTTGGCGAATCGAATGAAACCTTCCCGCCGGTTGTGGGCGGCACCACCAAGCAAGACATGCAAACCGGGCGCGTGGCCGGGCTCATCAGCAATGCCGAAGCGCAGCGCACCACGTTGATGAAGCTTTCGCGCGTCTCCACGCTGTGGGATTACATCAACCGCGCCATGCCCTGGAACGCGCCCAAAACGCTCACGACCGAAGAAGTCTATGCCGTCACCGCCTACGTCCTACATCTGGGCGACATCGTGCCGGCGGATTTTGTGCTGTCAGACCAAAACATGCGCGAGGTGCAGGCCAAGCTGCCCAACCGCAACGGCACCACGCGCGATCACGGCTTGTGGAGCGTGCGCGGCAAGGCCGACGTGCGCGCCGCGGCCTGCATGAAAAACTGCGACGACAAAGTCGCGCTGGCATCGCAAATGCCGGACCACGCGCGCAACGCGCACGGCAATCTGGCGCAGCAACAGCGCACCTTGGGCGGTGTGCGCGGCGCAGACACCACGCAGCCGCCGCTTGCAAAACCGCTGCGTGTGATGGCGGCAGCAGAGCCGGTTGAGCAAGCGCCGGCCGCAACACAGGCAGCGGCGACAGTTTCGCCCAGTCAACTCGCAGGCAAATTTGCCTGCACCGCCTGTCATGCGGCAGGCGCCAAGCTGGTCGGCCCATCTTGGCAGCAGATTGCAGAAAAGTACAAAACACGCAGCGATGCGGCTAGCTATCTGGCGGGCAAGATCCGCGCTGGCGGTCAAGGCGTGTGGGGCGCGATTCCCATGCCCGCGCAGCCCGGCGTGTCGGCAGAAGACGCAGCCACACTGGCAAAGTGGGTGCTCGCGCAGCAACCTTAAAGATTGACTGAGTGGCGAATATGGTTATCCCGTAGTCAAACGCTTGTTTTGTCATACAAAGCCTAAACTTAGGCGTTAAGAGTGTGTGGATTTATGGAGACTGAGAAAATGAACTTTCAACGTAGAGAAGTAGTGCAAGCTGGCAGCATCGGCAGCGTGCTGGCAGTGCTCGGTTTGCTCGCACCCGGCCAGGCTTTTGCCGCGCGCAATGAAGCCGGTTTTACCGCCAAGAGCGTGGCCGATGCCGTCAAGGCGCTGGGCGGGCAGCCGGCCGAGAGCAAGGATGTGGTCATCACCTCGCCCGACATTGCCGAAAACGGCGCGGTCGTGCCGGTGAGCGTGGCCAGCAACCTGCCCAAGACGCAAGAGATTTACATTCTGGTGGAGAAAAACCTCAATCCACTATCGGCCGGTTTCACGATTCCAGACGGCACCGAGGCGTTTGTGCAAACCCGCGTGAAGATGGCGCAAAGCACCAATGTGGTGGCGGTGGTCAAGGCTGATGGCAAGTGGTATTCCGCCACCAAAGAGACCAAGGTGACCTTGGGTGGTTGCGGCGGATGATATTCCTCCCCTGCCGGCAGGGGAGGGTTAGGGTGGGGTTGTTCGAGTTTGCACTGTTTTGTTGCAACCCCCTCCTAACCTCCCCCTGCGAGCAGGGGGAGGGATCAGATAGGTAGCTGATTAGTGAGGTACGCAATATCCATGCGGGTTTTGGAGCAAAAATGGCTCAAAACCCGCACCAGATAAGCGTATATTTATTTCAAATTTGAGCTGGAGCAAGTAATCATGGCAGATCCGATGAAAATCCGCGCCACCAACGCGAATGGGGTGACCGAGGTGCGGGCGCTGATCAATCACCCGATGGAAACCGGGCAGCGCAAAGACGCCGCCGGCAAGACCGTGCCCGCGCACTACATCACCGAGGTGACCGCGCAGCACAATGGCAAGACGGTGCTGTCCGCCACCTGGGGGCCGGCGATTTCGCAAAACCCCTTTCTATCCTTCAAGTTCAAGGGCGGCGCCAAGGGCGAAAAGGTCACGATCAACTGGGTCGACAACACCGGCGACAAGCGCACTGACGAAGCGGTGATTTCGTAGCGCTGCGCGCGGTGCTACGCTGCAAGCGCTCAGAAGAAGCGCTCGCCATCTCAACACACTGAAGGGGACACTATGCCGCGTTACCGCATCGCCTGCCTGGCAGCGCTTGGTTTTGCCGTGTGGGCAAATGCCGCGCTTGCGCAAGGCACTTCCGCCGCCGATGAAATTGCCAAATACCGGCAAATGCTGGCCGATGGCAACCCGGCCGAACTGACTGAGCTGCAGGGCGAGGCGCTGTGGAAAACCAAGCGCGGACCAAACAACGTATCGCTAGAAAAATGCGATTTGGGCCTGGGCGCCGGGGTGATCAAAGGCGCGTATGCGCAACTGCCGCGGCACTTTGCTGATGCCAATCGCGTGATGGACCTTGAAACGCGGCTGGTGCATTGCATGGTGACGCTGCAGGGCATCAGGTTTGAAGACGCGATCAAAAAGCCGTTTTCCGATCAAGGCGAAAAACAAACCGATCTGGAAGCGCTCACCGCGTATGTGGTGGCAGATTCGCGCGGCAGCAAAATTAACGTGCCGCAGCAGCATCCGATGGAAAAAGCTTCTTACGTGCGCGGTGAAAAAGCGTTTTACTTTCGCGGCGGCCCGTTTGATTTTTCCTGTGCGTCCTGCCATGGTGTGGATGGCCAGCGCATCCGCCTGCAAGACTTGCCCAACCTCGCCGGCAACCCCACCAGCGCGCAGCGCGCCTTTGCCACCTGGCCCGCCTATCGCGTGAGCCAGGGCGCCATGCGCACCATGCAGTGGCGCATGTATGACTGCTTCCGGCAGCAACGGTTTCCTGAACTCAAATACACATCGCAAACGGCGATCGACCTGATCACGTTCCTCGGCGTCAAGGCCAATGGCGGCACGATGGATGCTCCGGCGATCAAACGGTAAGGGGCTGATCACATGAAAACCGCAACCACCATCCTGTCCTGCTTGCTGCTGGCGTCCTGCGCCACCTACAGCCCGCCTACTGCCAAAGAAGCGGCGGAAGTGCTCAAGAGTTCTTTTGCCGAGCGCGGCATTGCAAAGATGGACCGCGTTAACCAGAGTGAGCTGCAGCAAGTCTGTTCTG
>JBJOQV010000491.1:0-3637 GCA_046049785.1 Pseudomonadota bacterium | reverse complement strand
AATCTGCCACCGGGCGCGAAGTTACTGCGATGTTCTATCTGAGTGGTATGCGATGCGCAAGCTGCGCCAGCAATGTGAGCCGCACTCTTTCGCGACTACCAGGCGTCTTATCTCAACACGTGAATTTTGCCACCCAGCGTGCCAAGGTGACCTTTGCCGCTGACCGGCTGAAGGTATCTGAGATTGTGCGTTCGGTACGAGACGCCGGGTATGCATTGACCCCTGTCGCATCAATCGCCCGGGAAAATGCGCGTTCCGTCGAGAACCGTATGGCGCTGTGGCGGTTGGCCGTGGCCGGATTCTGCATGATGCAAATCATGATGTACACGGCACCTGGGTACCTCGCTGGCGCAAACGAAATTGAACCAGACATCGCTGCCCTGCTGCGCTGGGCCGCATGGATATTAAGTGTTCCGGTACTGCTTTTTTCGGCAGCGCCATTCTTTACATCCGCATGGTCTGACCTGAGGCGTGGTCGCATTGGCATGGATGTCCCGGTGGCGCTGGGTATTTGCATCGCATTCATCGCTGGAACCATGGCGACTGTGCAGCCAGCGGGGGTGTTTGGTGGAGAGTCTTATCTAGACGCCATCAGCATGCTTGTCTTCTTCTTGCTTGCGGGCCGGTACTTAGAGCAAAAAGTGCGAGCACGTACAGCGGGCGCAGTCGACATGATTGTTCATCGCCTGCCGGAATCGGTTGAGCGGCTAAATCCTGGGTCTGGCGGATTTGAGTACGTTGCGGCCAAGCGCCTGAGTGTTGGGGAGATTGTGCGTATTCGTGCAGGCCAAGCGTTCCCGGCGGACGGTACAGTGATGGATGAAGACGTTCAGGCAGATGAGGCAATTCTGACGGGTGAATCTGCTCCGGTGCTGCGCAAACCAGGTGACACCGTGCTTGCGGGAACGTACAACTTGGCAGGTCCGGCGCTTATCCGGATAAGCAAACTTGGCGCTGCGACCAGGTTTGCAGAAATTGCGCAGTTGATGGAACAGGTCGCGGCACAGAAGCCGCGGCTTGCAATGATGGCGGATTGGTGGGCTGGAAAATTCCTCTGGGGTGTATTGACAGCGGCAGTAGTAGGTGCCGCTTTCTGGTGGATTGTGAGTCCGGCCGATGCACCTCACTTGCCATTGAGAGTAGCGGTGGCAGTTTTGATTGTCACCTGCCCCTGTGCGCTTGCCTTGGCGACGCCTTGCGCAATGCTTGCAGCGGCAGGCGCGTTGGCAAAAAAAGGAATTCTCATACAAAAGCTTCAGTCCCTCGAGGCGTTGGCGCACGCCGATCGGTTTGTGTTCGACAAAACGGGAACCCTGACTGAAGATCGCTTAACGCTGAAGTCGTACCGCGTCCATCATGTGCTTACGGAGTCTGAAGCGCTTTGCTTGGCGGCTTCAGTAGCGCAGCACTCATTGCATCCGGTTGCGCGCGCGCTGCGCGAGGCTGGGCGTGAAAAGCGGCTAACACCTGCAGGCACATTGCACGCGATCAAGGAACACCCTGGCGCTGGTATCGAAGCAATTGATGCTAGCGGACAAGTGGTCCGTTTAGGTTCGCCGCAATTTTCTGGTGTAGCTTCGCAAAGCGATGAAACGGTTTGCATGCTTACGCGGGGAGGGTCGCTGCTCGCGACATTTGAATTCGCGGAAGCTCTGCGGCCAGATGCGATAGACGCTGTCAGGAGCTTGAAAGACCGTGGGGCGACTGTTACGGTGCTTTCGGGAGATCAGGCTGGCGCGGTCACCGCAATTGCAGCGCGCGTAGGCGCAGATGCAGCGATCGGCGGTGTTGGTCCGGAGGAAAAGCTCAAAGTTTTGACCGCCCTCCAAGAAGGCGGCCGCCATCGGGTTGTGATGACGGGCGATGGGGTCAATGACGCTCCGGTGCTTGCACGCGCCGATGTATCGATTGCGCTGGGCAAGGCAGCACCACTGGCGCAATCGCGTGCGGATCTGATCATCCTGTCTGGACATGTCAATGACATCGTTTTTGCTGTAGATCTCTCCCGGCGAGCAATTCGTATCGTCAAGCAGAACCTACTTTGGGCGGCAGCGTACAACCTGGCATGTGTACCGCTTGCGATCGCGGGCGCATTACCCCCCTGGCTTGCTGGACTTGGTATGGCGTGCAGCTCACTATTTGTAGTCTTAAACGCGCTGCGCGTCGCCAAAAGTACGCGAGAGGACATCCGATGAGCATCCTCTACTTGTTGATCCCACTATCCGTCCTGATTGTGCTCGCCGTTCTAGCGGTGTTGTGGTGGGCGGTATGGGCGGGACAGTTTGACGCATTGGATCAAGAGGGCGAGCGCATTCTCGACACGGATTGATCAGGATCAAGCCTGGCGGGAACGCGCCGCTGCACACTCACAAAAAGGGATCGCAAGAAAGGGCGCCGATGAATAACGTGAACACGTCAATATCACCCACGCAAGCAATCGCTCAAGTCGAGTTGCCGGACGAAAGTTCGTATTCCGATCGGGTTGTCAGGCAGTTCTCAGTGATGGCTGTTGTCTGGGGCGTTGTGGGGATGCTGGTGGGCGTGATTATTGCCGCACAGCTGGCTTGGCCCGAACTGGGTTTTGGTGTGCCGTGGCTAAGCTATGGCCGCCTTCGACCTTTGCATACCAATGCGGTTATCTTTGCGTTTGGCGGTAGTGTTTTGTTCGCCACCAGCTACTACGTGGTCCAGCGGACGTGTCAGGTCAGACTGTTTTCTCCTGCGCTTGCGGGCTTTACGTTCTGGGGTTGGCAAGCTGTGATTGTCGCGGCCGCCATCACACTGCCACTGGGTTACACGCAAGGCAAAGAGTACGCAGAGCTTGAATGGCCCATTGATATTCTGATCGCAGTTGTCTGGGTGGCTTACGCAGTCGTCTTTTTCGGCACAATTGCGAAGCGGCGCGTGCGGCATATCTATGTTGCGAACTGGTTTTTCGGCGCTTTTATTCTCACGGTCGCGCTACTGCATATTGTCAATAGTGCTGCCATGCCAGCGGGATTTCTCAAGTCCTACTCTGCTTATGCCGGAGTTCAGGATGCGATGGTGCAGTGGTGGTATGGCCACAATGCGGTAGGTTTTTTCCTGACAGCCGGCTTTTTAGGGATCATGTACTACTTCGTGCCCAAGCAAGCGGGTCGCCCGGTGTATTCCTATCGTCTTTCTGTTGTGCACTTTTGGGCACTCATCTTTACCTATATGTGGGCCGGCCCGCATCACTTGCATTACACGGCGCTGCCGGATTGGGCACAGTCCATCGGTATGCTCTTTTCGTTGATTTTGCTCGCACCATCGTGGGGGGGAATGATCAACGGCATCATGACTTTGTCGGGCGCATGGCACAAGCTGCGCGACGATCCCATCTTGCGCTTTCTGATTGTCTCACTGTCCTTCTACGGTATGAGCACGTTTGAAGGGCCGATGATGTCAATCAAGACGGTCAACGCACTTTCACACTACACCGATTGGACAATTGGTCACGTGCACTCAGGTGCACTGGGCTGGGTGGGGTTGATCTCGATGGGCGCACTGTACTTCCTAATCCCCAAGCTATTTGCGCAAGATCGCATGTACAGCATCAAGGCAATTGAGGTGCATTTTTGGGTGTCTACCATCGGAATTGTTCTGTACATCGCGG
>JBJOQV010000490.1:0-3141 GCA_046049785.1 Pseudomonadota bacterium | reverse complement strand
CCAGCGCCTTGCCGCAGGAGTTGCGTTTCATGATGCTGGTGATTTCCACCGCACCTTTGCCTTCTTCCTTCAAACGGCCCAGCCGCAGGCAGCCTTGTAAGCCGAGCGTGATTTCGGTCTGCATGTCGGCCAGCTTCTTTTGAATCAGTTGATTGGCGGCAAGTGGCCGGCCAAATTGTTTGCGGTCCAGCACATACTGCCGCGCGCGGTGCCAGCAGTCTTCGGCCGCACCCAGCGCGCCCCAGGCAATGCCGTAACGCGCACTATTCAAGCAGGTGAACGGGCCTTTGAGGCCGCGCACATCGGGAAAGGCGTTTTCCTCGGGGCAGAATACTTCATCCATCACAATCTCGCCGGTGATGCTGGCTTTCAGGCCCACTTTGCCGTGAATTGCCGGTGCGGAAAGACCCTTCATGCCCTTGTCGAGAATAAAGCCGCGGATGGCGCCTTCATCGTCCTTAGCCCACACCACGAACACATCCGCAATCGGTGAATTGCTGATCCACATTTTGCTGCCGGTCAGGCTGTAGCCGCCCGCCACTTTACGGGCGCGCGTAATCATGCTGGCCGGGTCGCTGCCGTGATTGGGTTCGGTCAGGCCAAAGCAGCCGATCCATTCACCGGTGGCGAGTTTGGGCAGATACTTTTGTCGCTGCACCTCGGTGCCAAACTCGTAAATCGGCAGCATGACGAGTGAGCTTTGCACGCTCATCATGCTGCGATAGCCGGAGTCCACGCGCTCCACCTCCCGCGCAATCAAGCCGTACGCCACATAGCCCAGACCGGGGCCGCCGTACTCGCTGGGGATGGTCGGGCCGAGCAGGCCAAGTTCACCCATCTCGCGAAAGAGTGCGGGATCGGTGGTTTCATTGCGAAAGGCGAGCGTCACGCGGCTCGCGAGCTTGTCCTGGCAGTAGGCGCGCGCCGCGTCGCGCACCATGCGTTCATCTTCGGTGAGCTGATCGTCCAGCAGCAGCGGATCGTCCCATTGAAACGCTACAGAGGAGTGGGCGGAGGAATGAATGTTGAGATGGGCGGTTTGCGGCGCGTTCATGGCTGACTCCAGAGCAATCTACGCATTGTACGAGCTAGATTCACGAGCACACTACGCAATATCCATGCGCTTTTCCAAGCAAAAAAGGCTCAAAACCCGCATGGATATTGCGTAGTGCTGCTTAAAACTAAGCTGTTTTCTGCTCCATCAACCCTAGCTCTTCGATCATTTTCTGGCGCATCATGAACTTCTGCGCTTTGCCGGTGACGGTCATGGGCAGCTCGTTCACAAAGCGCACGTAGCGCGGCACTTTGTAATGCGCGATCTGCTCTTTGCAGAAGGACTTGATCTCTTCTTCTGTGGCTGTCACGCCGGGTTTGAGGATGATCCAGGCACAGATTTCTTCACCGTAGCGCGTATCGGGCACGCCAAACACCTGCACCTGCGCGACCTTTTCGTGGCGGAACAAAAACTCTTCAATCTCGCGCGGATACACGTTTTCACCGCCGCGGATCAGCATGTCTTTCACGCGGCCGACAATGTTGCAGTAGCCTTCTGCATCAATCGTAGCCAAGTCGCCGGTGTGCATCCAGCCGTCCTTCACCGCTTCGTGCGTGCGCGCATCGTCGGCCCAATAGCCTTGCATCACACTGTAGCCCTTGGTGCAGAGCTCACCTTTTTCGCCTACGGGCACGACGTTGCCTGCGCTATCCACAATCTTCACTTCCAGATGCGGCAGGATTCTGCCCACGGTGGAGACGCGCTTTTCAATCGGGTCGTCAGTGTTGCTTTGGAAGGAAACGGGTGAGGTCTCTGTCATGCCGTAGGCAATCGTCACCTGCGTCATATTCATGCGGCTGTTGACCTGCTTCATCACTTCAATCGGGCAGGGTGAGCCTGCCATGATGCCGCCGCGCAAGCTGCGCAGGTCGTAGCGTTCAAAGTCGGGGTGACCAAGCTGTGCGATGAACATAGTCGGCACACCGTGCAGGTGCGTACAGCGCTCGTGATGCACCGCTTCAAGCGTGGCTTTGGGCTCAAAACCTTCGCTGGGAAACACCATGGTGCCGCCCGTGACGGTACACACCAGCGACCCCATCACCATGCCAAAGCAGTGGTACAGCGGCACAGGAATGCACAGTACATCGTGTTTAGCAAAGCCCATGGCATCGGCTACGTAGCGCGCGTTGTTCACGATGTTATGGTGCGTGAGCGTCGCGCCCTTGGGATTGCCGGTGGTGCCACTCGTGAACTGGATGTTGATTGCGTCCTGGCAACTGAGCGAATCGCCAATCTTGCGCGCCTGCTTGATAAGCGCCGCGTCGGCCAAAGCAAGTACTTCGGAAAAATTGAGCATGCCGGCAGTTTTCTCATCACCCAGGCGGATCAAGATTTTCAGATGCGGCAGCTTGGCCGCAGCAAGCGCGCCCGGGGTGGCACGCACCAGCTCAGGCGCGAGCGTTTGCAGCATGCCCAGATAGTCGCTGGTCTTGAAGCTCGCTGCCGTGATGATGCCTTTGCACTGCACCTTGTTCAGTGCATATTCCAGCTCAGACAGCCGGTACGCAGGATTGATATTGACAAGAATCACGCCGATGCGGGCGGTGGCGTACTGCGCCAAAATCCACTCGCTGCGGTTGGGCGACCAAATGCCCAGACGGTCGCCTTTGACAAACCCCAGCTTAAGCAGGCCTGCAGCAAGCACATCGGAAGAATCGCGCAGCTGCGCCCACGTGGCACGCTGACCTTGCTCGCGGAATACGCAGGCGGTGCGGTTGGCAAAGCGGCCCGCGGTCGCGTCCAGCCACTGGCTGATCGTCATCTCAGAGAGCGGCGGCAAGTTTGCGCCGCGCACGTGAGACAGTGCGTTCAGCGGCATGCGGCTTTGATCTGTATTTGTCATAGCCTTAAAGGTACGACAGCAGTGCATTCGATTTCCACCAGCGCGCAGTCTTCCATCAGCGCGGATACTTCCACCGCGCTCATTGCCGGGTAGCGGACCTCACCATCGACGGTCATCAACTCTCGGTAGACGGCGCCGATCTCCTTGCCACGCGCAAGATACTCCTGCTTGCTCGTGACGTACCAGGTCAGACGGGCAATATGCTGCGGCCCGGCGCCAGCCTGTTCAAGCACGTTAAGCACAT
>JBJOQV010000489.1:0-5545 GCA_046049785.1 Pseudomonadota bacterium | reverse complement strand
AGGTGTAGCCGCTGGCCCGCACGGCGGTCACCGCAGCAAGAATGTCTGCCTGAAAGTTCGCCTGCCCGCAGGTTTTGCTGGAAGGCGGTGATCCACCCACTGGCGCGGGCGATGCTGCCGGCGTTGGCGCCGCACTGCCGGCAGGCGCCGGCGCAGGTGAGTCACCGCCGCCACCGCATGCGGCCAGCAGCAAGGTAACTGTCATGAGTGCTGCGCCGGTCAGCGCAGATTTTTGTAAGTGTGCAAATGTTTGAACCATGCCTGTTTGAGCGCGCAAGCGCGCCACAGTTCCTGCCAATTCCGCCGAGTTGACGCGCGCGCATCTGCCCATGGCGTGATACCGCCAGTCGCGCCAAGCGATACCTGCACACTATGTTGCAGCGCAATTGGCGCGCGCAGGCCATACTTGCATTACCGCGACTCTACAGACGCACCATGAAAAAGCAGGATATTGATGTACTGCTTGCCGAGCAATTGATCAGCACGCAGCAACACAGCGCCATCGTCGCGCGCTTTGGCCTTACAGATACGCGCGGCAAACTCGGCGGCATCATTGGCATGATTGGCGCCGTGTTGGTGGCGGCGGGTGTCGCGCTACTGATTTCTGCCAACTGGGATGCGATTCCACGCCTTGCCAAAGTGGCCGGCGTGATTGCACTGCTGATTGGCGCGCATGCCGGCGGCCTGTGGCTGGCGGCGCGCGACTACGCAAAACTTGGCAGCGCGCTGCATGTGATGGGCAGTGTGCTGTTCTTGCTGGCGATTGCGCTGATCGGGCAGGTTTACAACATTTCGTCGCGCCCGCCCAATGCCTTTTTGCTGTGGGCGGTGGGCATCGCCGCGTTGCCTTGGCTGCTCAAGTCACGCGCGCAGTATCTGCTATGGATGGCTGCTGTCACGGTGTGGCTGGTTGCTGAGGCGGCGCAAGCTGGCTCGCTGCTTTATCTGCGCAGCTTTGATGGCTTTGCTGTCATGCTTGCAGTGTTTGCGCTCCTGTGGCTCGCGGTAAGCCTCGCGCAGTGCCGCCTGCCTGCGCATCACAGCACCGAGCACTTTGCGCTGGACGGCGAGCGTGCCAGCACCGCGCTGATGAATCTGAGCTTGCTTGCGCTGGTGGCCGGGTTGCATGGCTTTGGCCGCAGTGCCGACCCGTTGCCGCTGGCGTGGTGGGCGATTGGCGGCGTTTGCCTTGCGGCTGCATTCGCGCTGCTGCTGATGGATACGCGGCTCAGCCCGGCGGCCAAGCGTATCTGGGCAATCGCGTGGGCCGTTGCCGCGCTGTGCGCCGCATTCGCGACCGTGCCATTTGAATGGCGCCAGGCCGCGCTGGAACACCGCACCTGGCTTGCAAAAGACCGCTACGCCTGGGTGGCTGCACTCGTGCTGCTGGCATTTTGCCTAGCGCAAATTCAAGTGGGCCTGGCGCGCGGCAGCGCCGCGCTGATCAACCTGGGCGTGGCGTTTACCGCGCTGAATATCGCGGTGGTGTATCTGCGGCTGTTTGGCAGCATGATGCAAACCGGCCTGATGTTTGTCATTACCGGCGTCGCCCTGGTGGCGCTGGCCTTTGCGCTTGAGCGTGCGCGGCGCAAACTGATGGCGCAGCTTTCGGCAGGAGCCAACCATGGTTAAGCGCTGGCTGTGGGTTGTTATCGCACTGCAAGTGCTCTGGATTGCCGGCATGGCTGCAAGCAAAGAAGCGCACCTGGCGCGCGGCCCCGCTGTGTTGCTGGAAACCCGGCCGGTCGATCCGCGCGATCTACTGCGCGGTGATTACGTGATTCTGAACTACGCCATCTCTAGCATCGAGCGCAGCAACATCCGAGGCGCGGTGCCCGCTGATACGCACGGCAAACCGGTTTACGTCGTGCTCAAGCAAGGCGAGCGCTTTCATGCGCTTGCGTACGCAAGCTTCGAAAAGCCGGCGCTGCAAGCCGGCGAAGTCATGCTCAAAGGCCGCGCGGGCCAGGCGCGCTGGCAGCGCGGACCTGAGAATCAGCCGGAAGATCAACGCCCCATTGGCGTGGACTACGGGCTGGAACGCTTTTACGTGGCTGAAGGCACCGGCAACCCGCGCGGCGAAATCACTGTGCAAGCGGTGGTGGATGGCAGCGGCAACGCCCTGATCCGCAACGTCTTGATCGACGGCGTTCCGTATGCACAGGCGATGGCAAAACAGCGGCGCAATTAATTCTGCTGAAGCTCAGCACGCACTATCCATGAGCGTCTTCAGGCAAAAGTGCTTGAAAAACCGCATGGATATTGCGTACAGCAGTTCTCGATATCTAGTTCAGGAACAATACGGCGGTTACTTGAATCACTCCGCTGCGGTAGATGCCCTGCACTTCCACTAAGCGACCGTTGCGAAAGTCTGCGGCAGAACCGCCGGTGAAGATGACTTGCGCAGCAAGCGTGCTGGCGATGCCGTGCAGTTGGAATTGCGGGCCGTTCAAGCCGCTCACGTAACCGCGAACTTTTGTCATCGCATCCGCGAGTAGCGGCGCGCCCGCATAATCTGAAATCTCGGTTGCGGTCACGTACCCGTTTACAGGCGCAGCAGCAGTCTTGACGCGAACCAGCGCGCCTTCGTCGATTGGCCAGACCAGCCCGCGCAATACGGTGCTTTCGGGGACGCTGACGTACAGAGAACCTAGCCGAAAAGCGCGGCCAAAGGTCGTGCAGTTTGGGCAGTTCACATAACTCACCGAGCCCGTTGTTTTGAACACGTCGTTTGCCACGCGCTTCACAATCCGGGTCGCCAATATCTGATCCCCGGATGCGTAGCCATGCACTTGCAGGCTATCGCCCGCTTTGAGCGGCATTGGATCTACGCCGTTTGGTTGGTATTCAAAGGATGTGCTTGCATTCGCCTGCACCGTAATGCCCAAGACGGTGAATCGGCGCACTGATTCGTCCAAACTCTGGATTGGCCCGCGAGCTTCCGCATTGATTTCCAAGCTCGTGATTGTGCCGCTTACTCCGCCCGCGCCCAAGCCGCCTTGTACGCGCACCATCATTCCTGGCTGCGCGCCGCGCCCATCATCGTCACCATCGGCGATGTTTAGCGCGGGTGTGCCAGCGGGCGAAAACACAATCCCGTTGACTGTCAACGGCGCGTTTTCGGTGACCGGGCCAATCGTTGCGGCTGCCGGCATCGTAGGTGGCTCGCATCCAGGGCAGGCGGTGCCACCGCCCCCCGGGGTGACATCACCCTCTGCGCCACCGCCGCATCCGGCAAAAAGCAAGACGCCGCACATGAGCGCACCTGTCAGCAATGCGGTGGGTTTCATAAAGCGCCTCTTTTCAATGAGTACGTTTTGCTGTGTCAGAAAGGCAAGAATTTGATCGTGGCAGCTGCGATTCCGTCTGGGCGTGCGATGCCTTGAACTTCGACCAAACGGCCTTCTACAAGATCGGATGTACTGCCACCTTGGAATCGTGTCTCCGATGTCGCTGTTGCAGCGACCCCGCTCACCAAAAACAACAACCGTGTTGACCCGCCTGCCGCGGAGTTTTCTGCCGCAACGGCGCTCACTACGCCTTGCACACTGCTTTGCGCTTCAGGCAGCAACGGCAAACCCGCATGCAACTTGATTTCGGTTGCCACAATGCTGTTGTTCACGGGTGGGCCGTCGGCCTTGAGGCGCACCAGCATGCCGTTTTGCAGAGGTTGGCCAAACTTAGTCGCCACCGCAGTAGGTACCCACACCGAAAGGGTGCCGATTGAAAAGAGTGTGCGGTCAGGCGGACACAAGCATGGCGACTGTTTGATCACGCCGGTTGTTTTGTAGACCGCATTGCTTGCCAGGCGTACCAGGCGTGTCGCCAGGATGCGCCCGTCGCTCGTGGGAAAACCGTGTACCTGCATTTCGTCGCCAACCTGCGGCCCGGCATTGTCGGCGCGCTGGTTTTCAAACACCGTAGCGTTGTTCGCGACCACGGCAATACCCATGACGCGCAGCTCGCTGGCATTGCTTGATACCGGTCCACGAACTTGAGCTGCCATGCTGGCATTGATGACAGTGCGCGTTTGCTCGTTGGCACCAAAACCGCCTTGGACCCGCAAAATCATGCCGGGCAGCAGTCCGCGGCCATCATCATCGTTATCTTCAATCACAGGAATCGATGGCGGGCTCGTCTGGGCAAAGACAAAACCGTTCACGGTGAGCGGAGTGATGGACGTAATTGATCCTAGCGTTTCAGCCGCGCCGGGAACGCCGGTGCCGCCACCGCCTGGGGCAACATCGGGTGCGGCTGCGCCGCAGGCGGCGAGCAGCATGGCAATGGCGGTAGCCCAACAGTATCTTCGGATCATGCGTTCTCTCCTTGACTCACCAGCGGTTCCACGTGCACATACATGCCGATGCGTACGCGATGGCGCGTTTGTCCTGCTGGTGCCTCTGGTGCATCGGTAATTTCTTTAAAGAGCGTGTGGTGCGACTGCATCCACAAACGGCGTGCAACACTATCGAGGCGCTTGCACTCAACCTCAGAGATTCCTTCACCCCAAATTGATTGCTCGAGGCAGCGCCGCCCGCCTTCGGCCAGGTTCTCCACCGCACTCGCAAGATGTGCAGCGGTGTTATCACCAAGCACCGCGAGCTGATCAACCGGCGCATTGCGTGGCACAAAGGCATCGTGCAGAAGTTCAGCTACACCATCTGCCTCGCGTACGAGACCGAGTCGGATCAGCTCGTCAAGCACTGCGCGATGATGCACGTCGGTTACTACGGACGCGGTTAACGTTGCAAAGCTGGGCGAATCTGGTGTGGCCGGCAAAAGCGGAAGCACCACGCGTTCAGGGTGGGCGTCCGCTTCTTCTACCCAGCGCAGCAACACCTGTGACGCCAATGACCGCTTGGTTGTCGCCGTTGCAACCTGATTGAGCTGCGCTTCGCTGATCGCATCCAGCGCCTGCAGCCGCTGGATTTCCTTGCGTTGCAAGCCGGTCATGACCGACATCTGACTGGTATTGAGCTTGCCGCTGCGCAGCGCGCGCGCGCCACCGCTGTGCCGCATCGCTTGTTCTGCCTCGCGCACAAACGCGCGCCGCAGCACCTCATCAACTTCCTGATACTTCAGTCCGCTGGAAAGCGCTAGTCGCACCATCGGTGCCAGCAGCTTTTCAAGCGCGACGACGGCGGCATTGGTTTGGGGTTGCGAGGTCATAAGCACGAATCATTGTAAATGGGTAAAAAATCCATTTCAAGAGTTTTTTGTTTGAGGCGACGAAGCGGTGGCTGGTTGCCCCGGTTTAGCGCCGTGGGATATGCGGTTGTGTTTTCATCTCTAGCATTAATGCGGATTTCCAGACAGAAGTGGCTGGCTGGGCGCATGGATATTGCGTGAAGACATCGGTGCGGTGTTGCGTTAAAAAGAACCCATTCTCAGTCCAAGACTTGGAAAACAGGAACATGCATACCCTCTATGGCACACAAGGCTCCGGCTCTGCCGCGGTTGAAGTCGCGCTTAACCGCACCGGTGTTCGCTACAAGATCGTGCGTGCGTCGTCGTGGGAGGCGGACTCTGCGATTGTGCAATTGGC
>JBJOQV010000488.1:0-2704 GCA_046049785.1 Pseudomonadota bacterium | reverse complement strand
CGATTTGGAATTTCGTGTCCTGATTTACCTGGCGAATGCGTTAAGCATCGCAGCGCTGCCGTGTAAGCCCCTTGAATTTTTGCGACAGGAGGGCGCACCGATTGCGCAATTGCAGGCGTAAGCTAAAGCTACTGCATCTACGCGGAGGGTGGACCGTGAAACTGCGAATGTTGTTGCTGTTGCCGTGTGTGTGGCTGGCCGCGTGTGCGTCTGCGCCGGTGGTGCCAGTGCCGCCCAATTTGTTTGCGGACGAAAAGTTTGCGCCGCCTTCGGAGCGCATTGACGCAGCAGAAGTATTTGCGCTCAGCGATGAGATGCGCAAGTTCTTGCGCGACGACATGGCTGGCAAGTTGCGTTCGCACGGCAGCACGCAGGCGCTGGCTGAGGCGATGTACCGCAAAAGTGGGCTCAAGCTGGAGTACGACTCTGCCATCACGCGCAACGCGGCGCAGGCGTTTGAGGCGCGCGCGGGCAACTGCTTGTCACTCGTGATCATGACCGCGGCATTTGCCAAAGAACTGGGGCTGCGCATCACTTACCAAAGCGCGCTGACGGAAGAAACCTGGACCCGGTCAGAGAATCTCTACTTGCTCAGCAGCCACGTCAACATCGCGCTGGAAAAAAGCTTAAGCAGCCTGGGCTGGGATCGTAATTCCACGGGCGTAGTGATCGACTTTCTGCCACAGTTTGAAATTCGCGGGCTGCGCACGCAACCCATTGGCGAGCACACCGTGACTGCGATGTTCATGAACAACCGCGCGGCCGAGGCGCTGGTACGCGGCCAGGTGGACGATGCGTATTGGTGGGCGCGCGCGGCGATTGGCAGCGATCCGCGGTTTGCCGGCGCGCTTAATACGCTGGGCGTGATCTACAAACAAAAGAACGAGCTTGCGCAGGCCGAGCGCGTGTTCAATCACATCTTGGCGCAGCAGCCAGGCAATATGCTGGCCATGGGTAACCTTGCGTCCGCGCTGCGCATTGCCGGCCGCACCGGCGAGGCCGATGCGCTGGCCGCGCGGCTTGCAAAGCTGGAGCCCTACCCGCCGTTTTACTTTTTTAATCTCGGCCGCATTGCGATGGACGCGGGCGATTACAAAGCCGCGCGCGATCTGTTTGCCAAAGAAGTGCGGCGCGCTGATTACAACCATGAGTTTCACTTCTGGCTGGCGGTCGCGCACTTCAAGCTGGGTGAGGTGGACAAGGCGAGCAAGCATCTGGCGCTGGCCAAAGACAGCAGCAACACGCGTTCAGACCGCGATTTGTACGCCGCCAAGCTCGCGTGGATGCGATCGCGGTCGCTGCAATAGCAATTCAAAGGTGTTTTACGCAATATCCATGCGCTTTTTGAGGCAAAAATGGCTCAAAAGGCGCATGGATATTGCGTAGAGCATATTGAAGGCTTGGGTTTATGCCGCCAACCGCACACCGTTACGGCCGGTCTGCTTGACGTAGTAAAGCGCCTGATCGGCCAGCTTCATCATGTGCGACAAATCCGGCGTGCCCACTTCGCAGGCAGAGACGCCGATGGACAGCGTGTGGCTGCGCGCATGGCCCAGCTGCATCGACTGCTCACGGAAAGTTTCGCCGATGGCGCGCGCAATGCTTTGCGCTGTGTCTGCGTTTGTATTAGGCAGCACCACGCAAAACTCGTCGCCACCCAGCCGCGCGAGCAGCATCGTAGGCGGCGCGTGGCTGTGGGCGATACGCACCGCCAGCGTGATGACGGCATCGCCATGGGCATGGCCAAAATCGTCATTGATGTGCTTGAAGTGATCAATGTCCAGCATGATCAGGCTGTAGGGCGTGCCGCTGGGCAGCGCGGCCAGCGCTTCTACCAAGCCGCGGCGGTTCAGTGCGCCGGTGAGCGGATCTTTGCCTGCAAGGCTGCGCAGCTGCGCTTCCAGTTCGTGCACAAGAATAAGAATCAGCCCCATAAAGTTCAGCGCACCAAACAGCGCAGCAAGTACCACTAGCGCCTGATTGGCCGCCAGAAAACCACTGAAGACGCTCACGCTCTCGCTGCTGGCGAGCGCGTGTACGCCACGCACGCCAAAGCAGGTGCTCGCGCCCAACTGCCCAACTACCGTCAGCCAATGCCCGGAAGACATTTCGCGCGAGCGCGCGTTCTTGCGGGAGAGCATCAGCCATGTATGCCAGCCGCCAATCGCTGCGATGACCAGGGAATAGGCCGCGACGCGTGCATGGTCTGACCAGTCAACCAGGGTGAACCAGGTGAAATACACACCCACCATCAGCGCGACCACGGGCAGCACCCAGCGCGAGGGCGTGGCGTGGCGGCGATACTCGTAGGTTCCCAAGGCCAGCCACAGCGCACCCACAATCATGGCTACGTTGCCCGCGATAAAGGTCATCGGCACCGGCAGCCACGGATGCGCGCTGCGCAGCGCCATGCCGACGGTGAGTAGCGCGGTGCCCAGCAACCAGCCGCGCGAACCGCGCACACGCCGCGATTGCCGCAGCATCAACGACAGCACAATGGCCAGAATCAAAAAAGATTCCGGCCGACAGCATGCCGACTGACCGCAGTTCTAGATCCAAGCTAGCCCCTCTCCCTCACACAGTTTGCTAGCAAAACCGCGTTTCATCCAGTGCCAGAACGGCAACCGGCGGTAAAACCACTTGCCAGAAAACAGATCAGAAAATCTGTTCTTTGGCTTCTTCTTTTTTCTGCTCTTCAGTGGTG
>JBJOQV010000487.1:0-5331 GCA_046049785.1 Pseudomonadota bacterium | reverse complement strand
CGATTGGCGGCGCAGACATGCCCGTGGTCGTCTCTATGCTCAACAGCTATTCCGGCTGGGCCGCAGCTGGCATCGGTTTCAGCTTGAACAATTCCATGCTGATCATCGCCGGCTCGCTCGTTGGCTCATCAGGCGCGATTCTGAGTTACATCATGTGCAAGGCGATGAACCGCAGCTTCTTCAACGTGATTCTGGGCGGCTTTGGTGGCGATGCCGGCCAGGCGGCCGCAAGCGGCGGTGCGCAGCGCACGGCCAAAAGCGGCAGCGCGGACGATGTGGCATTTTTGCTAGGCAACGCAGAGAGCGTAGTGATCGTGCCGGGCTACGGCCTGGCAGTGGCACGCGCGCAGCACAGCGTCAAAGAACTCGCGGCCAAGCTCACCGCCAAAGGCATCAGCGTCAAGTACGCCATCCACCCCGTGGCCGGCCGCATGCCCGGCCACATGAATGTGCTGCTGGCCGAAGCAGAAGTCCCCTACGACCAGGTGTTTGAGATGGAAGACATCAACGGCGAGTTTGGCCAGACCGATGTAGCCATTATCCTGGGCGCAAACGATGTGGTGAACCCCGCCGCGCATGTGAAAGGCAGCCCGATCTACGGCATGCCGATTTTGGAAGCCTACAAAGCAAAAACTGTCATCGTGAACAAGCGCTCCATGGCTGCGGGCTATGCGGGCCTGGACAACGAACTGTTTTACATGGACAAGACAATGATGGTGTTTGGCGACGCGAAGAAAGTGGTGGAAGACATCGCCAAAGGCATCGAGTAGAGACTCTTGCTGCACAAAAAAAGCCGGGCATGCCCGGCTTTTTTGTCGCCGTTGTTACCGCAGCCCTATGGGCTGGCCAAATACGCAGCAAGGTCGCTGGCATCTTGCGCGCTGATGGTGCCGCGCAAAAAGCGCATACGGGCAATTTTCTCGATCGCATTGAGAATATTCTGGGGCTGACCGGCGCCGCCGAGCACGCCATTTACATCTTGTACGGGGTTGGGTGCGTGGCATTGAGCGCACACTGCTTCGTAAAGCGCTTTGCCTCGTGCACGGTCACCGGGCGGTAAGGTTGGGGCCGGCGTGGGTGTTGTGGTTGGTGACGGAGCAGTGGAAACTTCCGGCGCTGACGTGCCTCCTCCGCCACACGAGGTGAGCAGAATCATTGACAACAAAATTGCGATGTGCGCGGGTATTGCGCCGCAGCGTTCATCAAACCATCTCACGCAAGTAAACATTTCCGCTGTAAGTCTGGGATGTACACGTGACAGTTTGATGAAATGTCACAAGCAAAAAAAGCCGGGCATGCCCGGCTTTTTCCTGTCATCGGTACTGTTAATTCACGGATTGGCCAAATATGCCGCAATGTCACGCGCTTCGTTCTGTCCGATGGTAGCTTGCAAGAACCGCATGTTCTGCACGCGCGTAAGCGCGCTCAGAATCGCGTTAGGACTGCCCGCGCCAGTCAATATTTTGTTCTGATTACGCAGCGGATCTACACCGTGGCAACTCGCACAGTTATTGTCGTAAAGCGTTTTACCGACAACCGGGTTAGCCGTCGGTGAGGGGCTTGGAGTGGGCGTTGGTGTAGGGCTTGGTGTAGGCGTAGGTGTCGGGGTTGGAGTTGGCGTCCTGGTTGGGGTAGCCGTCGGCGTTGGTGTGGGCGTAGCCGTTGGCGTTGCCGTCGGCGTCGAACCCACCGGCGGCGGCGTGGTGGAACCGCCGCCATCGCCACCGCCGCCGCAGCCGGTCACGGCCAGCAGTGCAGTCATGGTCAGCGCGCTGACGAGCAGGGTCTTGCGTGTGGAGCTTGGTTTCATGCGTGGTTCCATTCAATCAATCAGTTAATTACGGTGCGCCCAGATAGGCGGCTAGGTCACGGGCTTCCGCTTGGCCAATGGTGGCTTGCAGGTAGCGCATGTCGGAAACTTTGGTCATCGAATTCAAGATCGTGCTTGGGCTGTTGGCGCCGCGCAAAATGTTTTTGTTGTTCTTGAGCGGATCGGCCAAGTGGCAGCCGGCGCAGTTATTGGCGTAGAGCGTTTTGCCCACGACCGCGTTGCCCACAGGTGCAGGGGTCGGCGCTGGAGTAGGTGCAGGCGTCGGCGTGGCTGAGGGCGCCGGCGTAGGCGTTGCTGCCGGACTTGGCGCGGGAGAAGCAGACGGCCCAGGCGCCGGCGTCTGTACCGGTGACGGGCTGGCCGTAGGAGTTGGGCCAGGCCCAGGCGCTGCAACAGGAGCGCGGCCCTGCGCGGCGGCAAGTGCCTTTTCAGACTCGCTGTCAAGCTCTCCTACACCACAGCCAGACATAGCAAGCATTCCCGCGAGGGTAAGCGCTGACATGGTCAACCGGCTGGGCACTCTGGCGCACTTCATTATTGGCTCCCACAACAAAAACGGCGCCCAAATAACAGTGAATGGACGCACCTTGTTGCAGGTTTTGATTGGACTAGGACAAAGTGGTTCCCGATTCGCCGCAATCTGCAAAATTATTGTGAAAATGGCAACATACGGGCTTGATAGCGCTTTTGACACAAATGTTGCTTGCGGGTCTTTCGCCACTTTGCCGCCTAGCCAGCAAAGCACAAAAACGAGAAGACGCATATTTGATGGGCATTTCCAAGCATTTTCGGCTGAAAAAGCGCATGGATATTGCGTGCTCACTTTCTAAAACTCAAATTTATCCATGCACCCTCTTCTGCTCGCCCTGATCTCTGTGCTGTTGTGGTCCACGCTGGCTTTCCTGGGGCTCAAGCTTTCGCATATTCCGCCGTTTTTGCTGGTGGGCATTGCGCTGTGCATTGGCGCGCTGGCCAGCGTGCGCCATCTGGCGCAGTGGCGGGCCGTAACGCCCAAGCTGCTGCTGCTCGGGGTATTTGGGCTGTTTGGTTTTCACTTTTTTCTGTTTGTGGCGCTGCGCAGCGCACCTGCGATTGAGGCCAACCTGATCAACTACCTGTGGCCGCTGCTGATTGTGGTGCTTGCACCGGTGATTCTGCCCGGCACGCGGCTGACGCTGCGGCACATCTTGGCGGCGCTACTAGGCTTTGGTGGCGCGGCGCTATTGGTCACCGGCGGCAAGCTGGGGTTTGATACCAAATACGCGCTTGGCTATGGCTGCGCCCTCGCGTCTGCCTTTATCTGGGCGATTTACTCGCTGGCCACCAAGCGGATGGGCGCGTTTCCTAGCGGCGCGGTGGGCGCGTTCTGCCTGCTGTCTGGGCTGCTTTCGCTCGCCTGCCACGCGCTGCTTGAGCCGCGCATGACGCCTGCGGGCAGCGATTGGCTCTGGCTCGCACTGATGGGCCTGGGGCCGATGGGTCTGGCGTTTTTCACGTGGGATGCCGCCATGAAGCGCGGCGATGCGCGCGCGATCGGCTCGCTGTCTTACCTGACGCCGCTACTGTCCACCGTGCTGCTGGCGGTGACCGGCGCCGGCAAACTCAATGCGCTTTCACTCGCAGCAATGGCTTTGATTGTGGGCGGCGCGGTGCTGGGGACTCTGCAGCGGCGGACTCTTTCCAGTTCCACCACTTGAGCTTCTCCGGCTGTGGATCGGGTGTGCTGGCGTAATACACAGCGCAGCGAAAGGTGTAGAGCACGCAGGGGTCTTGCCGCTGGCCGGACAGGATGCACAAACGCTCATACATTTTTTGCGGATCCTCGCCTTTGAGTTGCGCCACTTGCGTGTAGCCTAGTTGCAGTAAATCCGCCGCAAGTGATTTACCAATTCCGGGGATCACGGTCAGCGCCTTGATTGCAGCGGCGCGATCTGCAACCGTTTCGCGCCGCTTGCGCGCATGCAGAGCAGATTCAGCCACGGCTAGCTCCCATGGGGCTCGCGCTCCATCATGCGTTGATAATCGGGCCAGGTTTTGCCGGGCTCGTCGCCAAACTGCCGCGCGGTTTCTTCAATGCCGCGAATCCTGTCGAGCCGGAAGGTGCGAAAACCCTCGCGCAACTCGCACCACGCCGCCAGGCTCCAGGTACCGCCCCAGAACGCGCACGCCAGCGGCCGCACATCGCGCTGGCTGCGCAGTGCGCGCATGTCTTCATAGTCCAGATGCAGCACGCGGTGATTGCGGATAGCGTCGCGCATCACATCCAGCCGCTCGCCGACCACTTTGTCGATGAAAAAATCCGGTGAGTACAGCGGCGTGCGCTCCAGCACCACGCGTTTGTCTCTAGGCAAAGCCGATGCGATCTTGGCCAGCGCGAGTTCTGCCGCCTTGGCCAGCGCCGGGCTGCTCCAGGCCGTGACCATGCGCGCACCCGCCACCAGCGCTTCAATCTCGTCGTAGCTGAACATCAGCGGCGGCAAATCGTAGCTGGCGTTGAGCCGGTAGCCCACGCCCGCTTCACCTTCAATCGGCACGCCGGAGGCGAGCAAATCCGCAATGTCGCGGTAGACCGTGCGCTCGGAGACTTCGAGCCAGCCGGCGAGTTGCGCGGCGGTGGTGAGCCGGCGCCCTCTTAGATACTGAACAATTTCAAACAAACGGTCGGCGCGGCGCATCAGCGAGGCTTCATTTCAGCTTGCTCAGCTTGGATTCAAAGTCTTCCACCACCCAGCGCTTGCCCTTTGCGCGCACCGTATGCCCTTCACTTTCCAGCATGCGTTTTTGCACCTCTGTACCGCCCGGATACTTTTCATTCAATGAACCGTCGCTCTTGAGCGTGCGCCAAAACGGCGCAATGGTCTTGGCGCCGCTGGCGCGCTGTTCTTGCGCCGCGCCCGCAACAATATTGACAAAGATGCCGGTAGTCATCGGGCAGGTGATGTCGGTCTTGTGCTTTCTCGCAAGGCGTCTGGCAATTTCTGCTGTCGTGGTCAGCTCGCCTTTGCCCACTTGCTGCATCAAAGATTCAATCTCGCGAGGAGAAGAGACCAGCATGGTGCCACCGTACTTTGGATTTTCTGGCATCCAAGTTTGAAAGATGCGCTGCGGCAGTTCGCGCACTACATGCGGCGCCGGTGCATCATTCAGTTTTTGCAAAAACGTTTTTGGCATAAAAGCCCCTTCTTTCTACGGTGGTGCGCAGCCCGTAGCGTCCAGTGCAAGCAGCAAACGCAGCCGCTCGGTCTTGGCAACATCGCGCCAATCGCGGCCTGTTACTGCACCTTCCAGCGCCCAAAGCATGTTGAGGTTGTGCGGGTGGCCGGCCTTAATCAGCCGTACATACGCATCCACTGCACCCAGGCCGCGCAACCGCGCAGCGGTGCAAATATCAACCTTAGACAGCGCCGCAGCAGACTTTGCGCCCAGCCCTTTTAAATCACTAATTGAGCAAGAATCCATGTTGCACTACGCAATATCCATGCGGGTTTTGGGGCAAAAAT
>JBJOQV010000486.1:0-4951 GCA_046049785.1 Pseudomonadota bacterium | reverse complement strand
TCATGAAATTCCAGTTCGTTGATGATCGCGCCGCCCCTAGCGAGTACGCCCTGGTCACCGTAAAACGACTGGAAAATTATCCGCTGATGGTCGCGATCGCGATGAGCGAGGCACGGGTCTACGGGCCGTGGCACGACCAAGCCCGCTTCTTGCTGGCAGGTGCGCTAGGCACAGGCGGCTTGGCGCTGATTCTGATGCTGCTTTTCGCGCGTCATCTGCGCCGGGAGATCAGTCTGGACCAGTCGCTGCATCAGGCCGAAGAGACCTACCACGCGCTGACCGATCAGCGCCTGGCCGGCGTAGCCACTCTGGCCATGCCGCGGGGCAACTATCTGGCCGTGAACCAGCGCTTTTGCGAAATGACCGGCTTCAGCGAGGAGGAGTTGCTTGGCCAGACGCTGCCGGGAATGATTGCCGGTGCTGATCAGCCGGATATTGAGCAGCATTTGGCACAGCAGATGACCGCTACAGAAAATGAAGCGCAAACCCTGCAACTGCGTATGGCCCGCAAAGACGGCATGGTGCTATATACGGTGGTAAGCGTGCAAAAGTTGAAAAACTCCGGCCACGGTACGCAGCAATCGATCGCGCTTTTTCAGGATGTCACCGCAGCAGAGGAACAAAAACAACGGTTTCAGGAAGAAGAGGTCCGCCTGTCGACGATCATCCACAACAGCATGGATGCGATCATCACAATTGATGAGCAGGAAAAGATACAGATCTTCAACGCTGCTGCGGAGCAGATGTTTGGTTACTCCGCCGCCCAAGCCTTGAATATGACCTTATCTGCGCTGATACCGGCCACATTTAGAAGCAGGCATCACGCGCACGTGCAACACTTTGCGCACTCCGGCGAATCGTCCCGCAAGATGGGCCACCACATGGTGCTGCGCGGCCTGCGCGCAAGCGGCGAGGAGTTTCCGCTGGAAGCGTCGATCTCACGCGCCCTGACTGAGGGCAAGGTCTACATGACAGTGATCCTGCGCGATCTGTCTGCGCGCGTGGCGGCGCAGACGGAACTTGACCGCGCGCGAGCGCACCTGCGCGAGCTGTCCATTGCTTCGCAAACCGCCCGCGAGGAAGAAAAAGCGCGGATCTCGCGCGAGCTGCATGATGAGCTTGGGCAAAACCTCACGGCACTCAAGATGGATCTTTCGTGGCTGGAATCGCATGTCAGCAGCGAAGGTGCGGCGCGTGCAGAGCGCGTCCGCGCCATGCAAGCGGTGCTAGACAGTACAGTGGTCGCCACACGCCGTATCGCGGCCGACCTGCGCCCCTTGATGCTGGATGATCTGGGGTTGATGGCCGCGCTGGAATGGTTGACGCAAGACTTTACCCGCCGCACCGCCGTACCGTGTGACCTGGCCGTGGACGACGCCGTGGTGGAAGTAGACCAGCGCGTGCAATCGGCGCTGTACCGCGCGGTGCAGGAGTGCCTGACCAACGTAGCGCGGCACGCACACGCCAGCCACGTGAAGATTGAACTGAAGGTGCTTGAATCCGCCGTACACTTGAGCGTGACCGATGACGGCCGCGGCATCAGCCAGGCCGATCAGGCGCGGCGCGGATCGTTTGGCCTGATCGGCATGCGTGAGCGGGTCTATATACTGGGCGGTACTGTTGATATCAGCAGCATGCCCGGCACCGGCACGCAGATCAACATTGTGATGCCGCGTGAACCCAGCACCGAAGAACAGCCTCCTGCCAGATAGCCACGCATGATCAAGATCGTGATTGCCGATGACCACACTATTGTCCGCGAGGGGCTGCGCAGGGTCGTGAGCCAGGTGGAGGACGTGGAGGTGATCGGTGAGGCGGTCAACGGCCGCGAAGTGCTGGAATGGGTGCGCAAGGGCGGCATGGATCTGCTGCTGCTGGATCTTTCCATGCCGGAGCACAGTGGTGTGGATTTCATCCGCCGCCTGAAAGATGAAGCGCCCAAGCTGCCGATTCTCGTGCTGACGATGCATGAAGAAGAGCAGTACGCGGTGCGCTCGATCCGTGCCGGCGCGTCTGGCTACCTCACCAAAGAAAGCGCGAGTAAAGAGCTGATCAACGCGATTCGCCGCGTCGCCACGGGCCGGCTGTACATCAGCCCTTCGGTGGCGGAGCAATTGGCGCTGGATGCGATGTCAACCCCGGACGGGCCGCGGCACAAGAGCTTGTCTGACCGCGAGTTTGAAGTGTTTCAAATGATGGTGCATGGCCGCTCGGTCACTGACATCGCGCAGCAGTTGCATCTGTCTGTCAAGACCGTGAGCACCCACAAGGCACGGATTCTGGAAAAGATGAATATGCAGTCGCTGGCTGAACTGGTGCGCTACGCGGTGGCCAACGGGCTGATCAATACGCCGCAGGGTTGAATCTGCTTTTTAGAGCAGTTTAAGAGCCTCTACGCAATATCCATGCGCATTTTCAGGCATTTTTTCCTGAAAAGGCGCATGGATATTGCGTAAAGCATATTCAAACTCATCCTACCGCCACGTGGAATTATTATTCATCCTCGTGGCTTCGGGGTGTCGCTACTGAGCGATGTAGTTGCATACCGGCGCCACGCCATCTGCACTTGAAAAACCAGCCACCCTGCAGGACCGAAGAGAAACGTCAGCAGCAACGCCAGCGCGCGACTCAGTACCGAAAGATGGATGGCACGAGACCTTTCGGTAATGTAGCAACCAATCAGCAGGTCGAACGCCAGGTAGTGCAGCCACGCGGCGAGCACGATGCGCCGGTCTGAGGTCAGCAGCGTCACAAGCTCCTCAATCGACGCATAACCGCCCGGCGCTAGAACGTATAGCGCCGGAAAAATGATGGCGTAGGCGACCGAGAGCAGCAAAGGAACGGCCAGCCCGGCCCAGACACGCTGCGCACGCGGCCAGCGATCACCACTGAGCAGCAGCACCCATGCCGACGCCGCCAGCACCGACGCAGCCGTAAAGATCGCATCAACCCACATGGTGGCACCATCTTGACCAGACCAGCACCCCCAGCGCCGCAGCGAACATGCCCAGCGGCGCGCCGAGCATCCACCAGCCGGGGGCTGCTATCGCAAGCACGGAGCGGCCCGACGCTGTCCATACCAAGACTGCCAACAACAGCGCGACATAGGCGCACGCACCGATGAAAGCCCATCTCTGCGCATTGAGCTTGCGGCCTGCGCCAACTCCCGCCACCAACCAAGCGAGCAGGGGTAAGGCCTGCAATGCGTGCAGGCCAACAAAGTGAGCAGTGCGCCAATCACCAGACTGAAGATCCCAATGGAAGAACGGCACCTCACGCCCAGAGGGCATGCCCACAGCGGTGCCTCCGATCCACGGCAGCTTCTCGCCTGCGGTTAGCAGGACACGTTGCTCATTCGTAGGCATCACCATCAGCACACCGACCAGGCCGCCGAGAATGGCCAAGATCATGGCGCTCAGCAACACGCGACGGACAAACAAGACCCCGGCTGAACGCCACACACCCCAAGCGCACAGCAGCAGTCCGAGCAGAGTGGCGGCCGTGCCGAGCCCCATGACGGTGAAGACCGCACGGTCAAGGGGTGTGGCGTAATTAAAGTGGCTGTGCACACCGCGCGCGGCTTGCAGCCCGATGCAGACCATCTCGATGATGACTGTTACCGTTTGCAGCCACAAACCTGCAGCGTAGGCCGAGTCACCGCGGTCGTGTGACGAGCTTAGGTGACCGATCCACACTATGGTCAACAAATGCACGCCGAACGCCAGACAAAACCGCATCGGCTTGAGCCAGACAGACTCGCCGTTGTCCAGCGTTCTTGAGTCGATCACCAGGAGCAACGCGCAAACAACAAGCATCAACGCAAGTATTGCCACCATACGCAGCGTGAGCCGTTCTGCGGCCGGGTAGTCGGCCCGCGCCAGCATAGCGTTCAACAGGTTCATGGATACAGCAGCCGGATGCTCGCGCGCGTGCCGGCCGCGCAATCGATCTGGGCTGTGTCAAAGAACGGGAATTCGAGCGAGGTGGCATTGCGTCCGGTCGCGTAGCCTTCGCGCGGTAGTCCGAGCACGTTCTTTGTCATGCGGCCGTCGTTGTCTTCGTCATGCACAACGATCAGGGCATACCGGCCCGCACGCGGCAGCTTCAGTGTCAGACTCGCCGAACCGGATGCTGCAGACGTCGCCGCAAACGCGACGGCGCGCTCCCAGCGCGATGGGAAACTTCGGCGGTCTTCATGCAAAGCAACCAGCACCCGTCCGCGTTCAGAGCGCACAGCCAGCACTTCGACCGTGACCTCAATCGACTCTGCCCGCGCCCAATCATGCGTACACACAACCAACGTAGCCAGCACAGTGGCAACAACGGACCGCGCGCTCATGATGCACTCCGGGCTGCTGCGCGCAGCTTGACCATATCGACGCTTGACGTGCTCCCCGGCGCGCTGCCACCCCGTGTTAGCCAATTCAGTCCTTCATCGACAGAAACCACAGGGCGATAGCCCAGCTCTTGCCTCGCGCGCAGCGCATTGATGCTGAATGGGTAGCCCATCAGCCGCACCGTCTCCCGTGTCAACGGCGGATCGGAACGCAGGCGCAGGGTGCGCCAGCAGCCCTCTATCACACCTGCCAGCGCCCAGGCCAGACGAACGGGCACCGAGGCATTTGGAGCGTGCAGCCCGGCGGCGGCGATCCGGCGTTCCAGAAAGTTGCGCAGCTCCACCGGTTCGCCGTCGGTGATGAAATAGGCACGCCCAGCAGCGGTCGAGGAGAGCGCGCAGACGACAGCCTCAGCCAGATTGAGCACATGACAAGTCGCGTACGGGTAGCACCCACCGTTGAACCAGCCGAAACGGCCCTTCTCAATCGCTGCTCCGATATCACGGTCTACGGCGTCGCCCACCCCCCAAGTGAACGGCGGGCGCAGCGCAATCGTGCGAAACCCGCCGGTAGAGGCCGCGAGAACGAGTTCCTCCGCCCGCGCCTTGGTCCAG
>JBJOQV010000485.1:0-6822 GCA_046049785.1 Pseudomonadota bacterium | reverse complement strand
TGCCGCATCAATTCAGAGACCACTTGGCCAGCAGTTTTATGGTTGCGGCGCGCCAGCTCTTTGGCCGCCATCAGCACATCGGGGTCAAGATCAAGCGTTGTTCGCATAATTTGATGCTAACGCATCAAACATCAGATGTCAAACCGATCAAGACCATTCGATCACAATTGCACAAAACACGTTCTTCGTCTGCAGTGCTACCAAGGCCGCAAATCAACTATCTTGAGCACCGCGCCAGTACTGCCATTTACCAACACAGTCATGTCTAGCGCAGGCGCCTTAAGCGGCAGTCACTTCACCTGCGGGCCGTAAGTTTGCAGTAATGCACCAATTTCAGCGTCTTTGCTCGCTACAAGGGCTTCGTTAAATGGCTTTAGCGCCGCCGGCCAAGCCCACATGGTGGATGTAGCCGACAAAGCCATCACCAAACGCATCGCTGTGGCGCAAGGCTGCATCCGCATGCAGCCGGCAACGCTGGCGCTGATTCAGACCGGCAACGCAAAAAAAGGCGATGTGCTGGGCATCGCCGCAATCCAGGCCGCTAAGAAAACCAGTGATTTGATTCCGCTTTGCCACCCGCTCGCGCTCACGCGCGTCGCGGTCGAATTTGCGGTGGACGAAAAAGAATCAGAAATCACCTGCACCACCACGGTCGAATGCGAAGGCAAAACCGGAGTGGAGATGGAAGCGCTGACGGCTGTTTTGGTCGGGCTTTTGACCATCTACGATATGGTCGAGACGGTGGATCGGGAGGGGGTAAAGAGTGTTCGGTTGCAAGAGAAGCAGGGCGGGAAGAGCGGCCAGTGTACTGGAGGAAAAACTTAATTCCAAGGCCTTAAGTCAACGATTGCGATGACATCACCTTTCGTACGGTTCACTAGTGCTGTCATGTCAACCGCTTTAGCTTTAACTGGAACAAACCCATCAGCGCTCGGGTAATCTCCCCGGATTTTTTCTATCTCTGAGGTCGCGGCAGGATTGAACTGGGGCAATTCACCAAAAGGCATAGCACGAGCTATTATCTCCTTGCGGACATCTTCGAACGAAACGTATAGGTGAGGGAAATTCTGCAGATCCGCACCGCCTTCTGCGGCTCGAAGCAGCATTTCGTTCCGCTCGGAAACTGAACTAGACGGTTTCACCCCGACAGTTTTAGGACCAAATGGTGGGGCGTTTTTGTACTCACTTTTGGCCTTTTCCGAACTTGCTTGATCGATGTCTACAGCACGAACGATCTCAAAACGATCCTTGGCGAATACAATCCATGCCGGTCGACCGATGTAGACGGTGTGCAGGCCATAAAGAAGGGCACCTACCTGTAGCGTCGCAATAATTGTTAGGTCGAACTTTAAAGAGGGCTTTGTCGGTTTGAAAACCGCCAGTGTTAAAAATGGCCCTAACACCACATCGACCAAAAGTAAGAGCAGGAAGATTTCAGTAACCCCGACCGCTTTTTGAAGTGGCTGCGGGTACCAAACAAAAAAAACAATTGATACTGCTACGAGTGCGACACCTCCGCTAATTAGGAGGTGAGTAACAAATGCTGACCAACGACTTAGCTGCCTAATGCCCACACGTGAACCATTCAAGAAAAGATTAGCTCAGCTCGCTTGAGCCTATGCTCTGCACTCAGCCGCAGCATACCGCCCCGGCAATGTCGCAGTACCTGGTGCTCCGGCCTTGCCCGCTGTGTAACACGTCCAAGTGATACTTTCCAAAGGGGGTACGCCGTGAACAAGTGGGTTTCCTCCCGAAAACGGTACAAGCACGATCTGATTACTGCCCGTAGGTGCGACGTTTGGCTGAAACACTAAAGTAACTCTTCCATTTGATGTTGTGATCTGTACCGAAGAAACACTGCGCGAGTTAATTGCGTTAATGCATATTCCTGGTGAGTTACATGCCAAGCCAGCCCCTAAAGAGTACCCAGAACCAAGCCCTCCGTTTGCCGGCGGTGATGCAACTGACGCGTTGTCATTGACTAAAGCTTTTGCGTCAGCCGCCAACACCATGCCTTCAGTGACTCTAGCGCGGATTGTGTAGTCTTGATAGGCAGGAATAGCAATGGCAGCCAAAATGCCAATGATTGCAACCACAATCATCAACTCAATTAGCGTAAATCCTTTTTGTTTGTGCATTTGCTCCACCCTGAATCAAATGTAAATCCAATCGAGCTTTTTCTATTTCAAAAAAAGAGACGCCTAAGCGTCTCTTTTCTATTTGCAGAACTGAAAACTAGAGTTAAGCGCGGCACTCAGCAGGTGCGTACTTAGACAACAAAGTTGCGCCAGCGGGGGCACCGGTCTTGCCAGCTGCGTAACACGTCCATACGATCGTTTCGGCAGGAGGCGTGCCGGCAGCAAGAGCAGCGGCAGCGGATTGCGGAATAAACACAACACCGTTGGTCGCTGCTGGAGCAACGCTGGGCGCATAGTTCACAGTGATTTCGCCTGTCACGGATGCAATCGTTACAGTCAGCACGTTGCGGCTACCAGTTACTGTATTCACGCAGGCACCCGCTGCAGCACAGGGCACACCACCTGCACCTGGGAAACCAGCAGCCAAGCCGCCATTAGCTGCCGGGCTTGCGTTTGCAGCGTTATCAGCCACTACAACTTTCGCGTTTGACGCTAAAGCCATGCCTTCTGATACACGTGCACGGATCGTATAGTCCTGGTAGGCCGGGATCGCAATCGCAGCCAAAATACCGATAATCGCCACAACGATCATCAGTTCGATCAGGGTGAAACCCTTTTGAGCTTGTTTCAACACTTTGCTTCTCCTCGATTAGGTTGATGACCGTGTTGGCCATGCCAGACATAGTGCATCGGTTGTGCCATGCACCTAACTCTTTGATTTCAAAGGATTTTGCAGTTTTTTGCGTTGCTATATATGCGCGGATTCTGCTTTTTTTTGGCTTGGACTGACGCAATTTGTCAGACTTTGTACCGTACCGCAAATAGACTACGCACATTTCATGCGGGTTTTCAGGCATTTTGGTCTGGAAAGGCGCATGGATATTGCGCTATGGCCTTGCAAATAGCTTGATGTGCAGTCTGTGCTGTCATTCTGCCTAACTTTATCCTTGGGCTGGCGGCAAAAGGGTTACGCGCTTATATGCCGGCCACTTTAACCACTAAACCATGCGCCGCCTGCGCAAGCCGGTCATCGTTGGTCCATAGCGCTTGGCAGCCATGGTGCTGTGCGCAGGCCAGATGCAATGCATCAGCGGTTTTTATGCCGAAGCGGGCGCGCAACTGGGCGGCCTGGATGAAAACAGCCTCGGGCATGGGCAGCAGTTCAAGCTGCGCAAGCGCATCTTCGTAGTAGCGCTGCAGTACCAGGTTGCCGTCACGGATAGGTGCTACCAGGCATTCAAGCTTGACCAGGGCAGAGATGGCGAACCTGCCGCCCCGCTGCGGCTGCACTTGCTGCCCTTTTTGCTGCCCTTTTTGCTGCCCTTTTTGCTGCCCTTGCTGCTGACCTTGCTGCTGCTCCCGCTGCATCGCCGCGCGTACCTGCGCACCCAGGGCGGGCACGTCTTCAAGCAGGTAGATGAGCAGGCAGGTGTCGAGGTAGATCAATCCCAAGCGTCGCGCTCCGCTTGCAGATCTGCGGCGATTTGCTCAGGTGTGCGCTTGACGTGCGCGGGCATGGGGTGCGCGGCGAGCCAATTGAGCAGGCCAGACTTGCCGGCGGTGCGCGCCCCCGTCTGGCGCGGCACGTGGGCAATACGCACGAGCTTGACCACCGGCTGCCCGCGGTTGGCGATGATGACTTCTTCGCCGTCTTGCGCAGCCTTGATGAGCTGGGAAAGACGGGTTTTGGCATCTAGGACGTTGATTTGCATCGATCAGCCTGTAGGAGCAGATTTAGAGCAGCTGTTTAATCTGGTCAGCTTAGCTTACCTGGTCTGATTTGGTCAACAAACTATCGATTAATGCGGCCTTACGCAGTATTCATGCGGTTTTTCAGGCAGTTTTGGCCGGAAAGGCTCATGGATATTGCGTAGACGTTTTTCAAAAGGGCTAAAAAAGGCTTGGTTGCGCGGTGTGCGCACCCTGATCCCAACCTTCTCCCTTGAAGGGAGAAGGGGCTCAACGCTAGATCAGCGTGAACTCCATGCGCACGCCGGCGATTTCCAGCACATCGGCTGATGCGAGGCGCATGGGCTCGGTGCCGATTTGGCTGCCGTTGACGATGGGGGTGACGGCGCCTTCAACGTGGCTGACATAGAACGCATCAGGTTTTTTGGAGATCACCGCAACCTGCCCGCCGGGGCGGCCGATGGTGGTGACCATTTTGACCAGTTGCATTTCTTTGCCAGCGTTGCCGCCGCTCAAGATGCGCACCTTGCCTTCAAAGTTCTTGGGTTTGGCGGCGGGTTTGCTGCGAAACAGCGCGTCGCTGTCGGGCTCCATATACTGCGTGTCAGCGCTTTGGATTTGCGCGGACAGCTTGGCGGCCATGACTTCTTGCGTGGCAGACATGGCGCGGCCTAAATCTGGCTTTGGCGCCGGTGGTGCGGGCGGAACTTTGCGTGCGGCGTCCGGAATCACCGGGGCGGTATTGCCAAAATCGGTGTCCGCAGCGGCGTTCAGCGCTGCAGCCGCTGGGCTGCCCTGCACGGCCTGGCCAACCTGGCCGGGCCGAATGACCATGGTCTTGTCAAACTCTTCGGTACCGCGGCTGTTGTCCGCCAGATAGCGGATGCGGTATTTGCCCAGCTCAATAACGTCGTTGTTCTGCAGAAAGTGCTTTTTAACCGGCGCACCATTGACCATGGTGCCGTTGGTGGAGCCCAGGTCTTCCAGGAACGAGTCGTTCAAAATGGTGACGATCACCGCGTGCTCGCCGCTGATGGCGAGGTTTTCAATCACGATGTCGTTGTGCGGCCGGCGCCCAATGGTCGTCCGCTCCTTGGCAAGCGGATATTCGCGCAAAACCTGGCCTTCCATGGTCAGAGTTACTTTGGCCATGTCCGCATTTCTCCCACAACTGTCCCCTTAAACCTGCAAAACACTATCGAATCCAGCCAAACAACTTAGATGCCTGCTTGGCGATGGTGCCCGTCCCAGCCGTTTGATCGGTTGCTTCAAGATCACCAATCTTAATCAACACCACAGATACATTATCACGGCCACCCGCCCGATTTGCCATCTGGATCAGAGCATCCGCCGCGGCTTCGACGCTGGCATACAACGAAGTTAACGATTCCGCAATCTGCGCATCATCCACCATATCGGTCAGGCCATCGGAGCACAGCAGGTACACATCGCCGCTTTGCAGCGCGTGATCGTGGATTTCCAGATCAATCGCCGGGTCTACGCCCAGCGCGCGCGTGACCAGGCTTTTGTTGCGCGACAGGCTGGCCAGATCAGCGGGAATCAGCCCGGCATCCACCTGCTCCTGCAATAGCGAATGGTCTTTGGTGATCTGCGCCAGAATGCCGTCGCGCAGCCGGTAGCAGCGCGAATCGCCCAGATGCGCCACGGTGACAGCCTGTTTGTCCACCACCGCCAGCACCAGCGTGGTACCCATGCCTTCATATTGCGGCTGGCGCTGCGCGGCATCGAAAATGGCGCGGTTGGCCACGTCTACATGCCGGGCAACGACGGTGTGCAGGCTGGGCGCGCCTTCGGCATTGCTGCTGGCACGCCGGCGCAGCAAATCGCCGCCCAGCCCAGTCTTGAGAATCATGCCTGCCATGCCGCTAGCCACCTCGCCGGCGCTGTAGCCACCCATACCGTCGGCCAGCACAAACAGGCCGGCATCGGGCGCGCATGCGATGGCGTCTTCGTTATGGTCGCGCACCAGGCCCGTATGCGTGCGCGCTGCAGACTGCGCAATCGGCAGATGGGCAGCTTCAGCAGATTTGAGCGGCTCTGACATCCCGCGAGGTTACCCGATTGACCCGCTGCGCTTCTCGCAGACCTAGCGCAGCCCCCCCTTATGCGGTAGGCGCGCTTCAGGACGCTGCTTTGGTCTGCGCGGCGCGGCGTGCCAGCCACAGGCCCACGCCCACCACAAACAGCGCGCCGGCTGCTTCTGCCGCGTACACCACTGCCGTGCTGGGCGCGCCAAACTGCGCCACCACGGCCGGATCGGTCACCACCAGCCCACCCGCGATCCAGCCCAGCAGCGCCGCGCCTGCGGTGACAATCCAGGGATACTTGTCCATCAGCTTGAGCACAAGCTGGCTGCCAAACACAATGATCGGAATGCTCACCAGCAGGCCAAAAATCACCAGCCCGAGCTGATGCGATGGATCGGCCTTCTCGGCCGCGCCGGCAATGGCGATCACGTTGTCCAGGCTCATCACAAAATCCGCGATGATGATGGTCTTGATCGCGCCCCACAGCTTGTCACTGCCTTCAATTTTGTCGTGCGCATCGTCCGCTTCAGGAATCATGAGCTTGATGCCGATCCACAGCAGCAAAATCCCGCCCACCAGCTTGAGAAACGGAATCTTGAGCATGGTGACCGCAAATGCGATCAGCACCACCCGCAAAATGATCGCGCCCGCGGTGCCCCACAGCACGCCTTGCATGCGGTGCTTGGGATTCAGATTGCGCGTGGCCAGCGCAATCACCACAGCGTTGTCGCCGCCCAGCAGCAGATCGATCAGGATGATCTGCAACACAGCGCTCCAACTCATTGTTTGCAGCCATTCAAGCACGGGTTGAATCCTTTAGCGCGGGTGAGTGTCAAGACCCGCAAGTGTAGGCAGTCGGCCGGTCAATTGCCCTTGTGGATTTGCACAGAAACAGAACCTTTAGAGCTTCTACGCAATATCCATGCGCCTTTTCAGGCATTTTTGCC
>JBJOQV010000484.1:0-3605 GCA_046049785.1 Pseudomonadota bacterium | reverse complement strand
ATCGTGGCCGAGCTTGGGGTACGCATGCACATCAAACCCGCTGCCCAACGCGTCAAACAGCGGCTGGTACGTTGCTGCCGGGTAGCTGTTGGCGTGGGCAAACGCCAGCGGAACACGGCTTGAAGACTGCAATTCGTGCTGCATCAACTCTGCTGCGCAAGGGTTTGCGCGGGCGCGCGCGGCGCATCTTCATCCGGCGCATTGACGCGCGGCGGCTGCGCCTGGCCCACAGCCAAACCTTCAAGGTCTGAGGCGACCCAGCTTGGGTCGGGAATATCGTTGAACACCTGCTTCAAGCGCGCGCCCCAGGTGCTGCGGATCATGCGGTAGTAGGCGTTGTTCTCATCGATGCGCGAAAAATGCGTGACCGCGAGCCGGTCTGCCTCGTACACCAGCAAATCCAGCGGCAAACCGACAGAAATGTTGGAACGCAGCGTGGAATCCATCGAGATCAGCGCGCACTTGGCCGCTTCGTCCAGCGGCGTGCGCGGGTTGATGATGCGGTCCACAATCGGCTTGCCGTACTTGGCCTCGCCAATCTGAAAGTACGGGCACTCGTCCGCCGCCTCGATAAAGTTGCCGGCGGCGTAGACCTGAAACAGCCGCGGCACCTCGCCGCGAATCTGCCCGCCCAGAATAAAGCTGGCGTTGAAGTCCACCTTGAAGGCTTCGAGCGCGCCCGCATCACGCTCATGCACGCTGCGGATCGCATCGCCCAGCAATTGCGCCACCTGGAACATGTTGGTAGCCGTCCAGATGGTCATGCCGTCATCGCGCTTGATACGTGATAGCTTGGTGCGCACCGCTTGGCTGATGGCCAGGTTGCCGGCGGTCATGAGCACGATCAGCCGCTCATTGCCGCGCTCGAACACCGTCATCTTGCGGTGCGTGCTCACGTGGTCTACGCCGGCGTTGGTGCGGGAGTCGGACAAAAACACGAGCCCGGCATTCAGGCGCATAGCGACGCAATAGGTCATGGCAGATAGAGAGTGAGGATCGAGACTGCAAGTGTAAGGCAGCGCTGCCGGCGAGCTGTTTGGTAAATGCGCCGCTACTGCACAAACCCCGGCTGCGCGCCCACCAACACCTTGGCGTGCATGCGCTCGCTGCCCTGCCCGACGCGAATGCCGCGCACCGGCGATGCGCTGCTGTAGTCCATCCCTACCGCAAGACGCACGTGCCGCTCATCCTGCATGCAGCGGTGCGTCACGTCCACCGGCCACCACTGCCCGCCCACCGCCACGTCAACCCAGGCATGCGTGGCAATGTGGCTCGCATCGCTCACATTCACATAGCCGCTCACATAGCGCGCCGGGCAACCCAGAGCGCGCGCGCAGGCCAGAAAAATGTGTGCATGGTCCTGGCACACGCCGCGGCCCAGTGCAAAGGCTTCCTGCGCGGAAAAAGCTACGTCTGTACTGCCGGTGAGGTATTGCACGGTATCTGCAATCCCGCTTGCCAGCAGCAGCGCTTGGTCCACCCGCGTCAGCCCCTGCGGCAACAGGTTTTGCGCAAAGCGCAGCAAGCTCGCATCGGCCGTGGTCAGACTGGTTGGTTTGGCGAACAGATACACATCAGCCGGTTCCACCGGCAGCGCGCCATCAAACGCGTGCGTAATGACTTCGCCGCGCGCAACGACCCGCACCTCCAGATGCGGGCCGGACAGGCTCATTTGATGCACCAGATTGCCGTACGCATCAGTGCTGGCGCGCAAAATGCCGGGCGCCGAGACCTTCCAGTTCAGCACCTGCTGCGAAGGCAAATTGGGCGGCGTAAGCCGCAGCACAGAAATGCTGTAGGTCTGCGGCTGGCCGTAGCGGTAAAGCGTTTCGTGATGGATGGAAAGCTGCATGCCGTTCGATCTTGTTCTAAATCGCCTGGGATTTAGAACTGTACGCTCCCCTCTCCTGCCAAAGCGGGAGAGGGGCTGGGGGTGAGGGCGCGCGATTGAACGTTCACTTTTTCATTCGTTCATGCCGCAATTGGCACGAGAAAATCGCGCGAGGTGCGGTTGCCAATGTCGGCCACGCGCTCAAGAAACGTAGTCAGGTAAGCGTGCAGCCCGGTAGACAGAATATCGTCAATCCGGCCGTACTGCAGATCCGCCCGCAGCATGCCGGCGCGCCGCTCGGTTTCTTTGGAGCGGGAGTTGGACACTGCCGCCAGGTTGTTGCACACCTCGTTGAGCGAGGCAATCAGGCTGCGCGGCATATCATCGCGCAGCATCATCAGCTCGGCCACGCGCGCCGGCGTAATCACATCGCGGTAGACCTTGCGGTAAATCTCAAACGCCGACACGCTGCGCAGCACCGCAGCCCAGTGATAAAAGTCGCGCTGCGCCTCGGAACTGTCTGCCACCGTATCGCCGCGGCTGCCCATAATGCCGTGGTACTTCACATCCAGAATCCGCGCAGTGTTATCGGCACGTTCCAAAAACGTGCCCAGCCGCGCAAAGTAAAACGCTTCGTCCTTGAGCATGGTGCCAATCAGCACGCCGCGCGACAGGTGCGAGCGGTATTTGACCCATTCAAAAAACTGGCTCGGGTCGCGGTCAAGAATGCCTTCGGCCAGCAGCTTTTGCACCTCAAGCCAGGTGGTGTTGAGCGTTTCCCAAACTTCAGTGGTCAAAGAAAAACGCACCGCGCGCGCATTCTCGCGCGCCGCCTGCAGGCAGGAGATGATGGATGAACCATTGCGCGCATCGCGCACCATGAACTCCAGCGCGGCGCGCGGGCTCACGTCACCGTAAAGCTCTTGATACTGCGGCACGAGCTCCGAGATCGCGAGCATGCCTTCCCAGCCTTGCACCTTTGACGAGACAGCCATCAAGCCCATCTGCACGTTGACGTCCAGCATGCGCGCGGTGTTCTCGGCACGTTCCGTATAACGTGCCATCCAGAATAAGTGGTCTGCGGTGCGGCTTAGCATCTCTTTTCACACTATTTAGTTAGCATTACGCAATATCCATGCGCTTTTTGGAGCATTTTTGCCTCAAAACCCGCATGGATATTGCGTGATCAATTTTCCAAAACCCACGTATCCTTGGTGCCGCCACCCTGCGATGAGTTCACCACCAGTGAACCCTCGAGCAGCGCCACGCGCGTGAGTCCGCCCGGCACAATTTGAATGTCTTTGCCTGACAGCACAAACGGCCGCAGATCGATATGCCGGGGTGCAACGCCGGCTTCCACATAAGTCGGGCATGCAGACAGCGCCAGTGTGGGCTGCGCGATATAGCCGGCCGGATGCGCCTTCACTTTGTCGCGAAAATCGGTGATCTCCGCGCTGCTGGATGCCGGGCCGATCAACATGCCGTAGCCGCCTGCACCGTGAACTTCTTTGACAACGAGGTCTTGCATGTTGGCCAGCATGTAGCTCAAATCATCCGCCTTGCGGCCCTGATATGTGGGCACATTGGCAATGATCGGCTCTTCGTCCAGATAAAACTTGATCATGTCCGGCACGAGCGGATAGACCGATTTGTCGTCGGCCACGCCGGCGCCAATCGCGTTGGCGAGTGTGACCTTGCCGGCGCGGTAGACCGAGAGCAGCCCCGGAATGCCTAGCTGCGAATCCGGCCGGAACACGAGCGGATCAAGAAAATC
>JBJOQV010000483.1:0-2520 GCA_046049785.1 Pseudomonadota bacterium | reverse complement strand
AATGTTTTCTTCTTTGATCACGTCGCGCGCGACAGAATCCACGGTGCCAAAGTCATCGGCCAGGCCGTTTTTGACGCCGGCAATGCCGCTGTAAACCAAGCCTGAAAATGTGTCTGCCGTGACTTTGAGCCGCTCGCCGCGCCCTTGCTTCACGGCGGTGATGAACTGCTCGTGCACTTCTTTGAGCATGCCTTCGATGTGGGTACGCTCCGTGGCGTCCAGCGGCGAGAACGGATCAAGCAAACCCTTGTGCTGCCCGGCGGTGAGCAGGCGCCGCTCCACGCCGACCTTTTTCATCGCTTCGGTAAAGCCAAATCCGTCCATCAGCACGCCGATGGAACCGATGATGGAGGATTGATTTACATAAATCTTGTCTGCCGCCGCCGCGACGTAATAGCCGCCGGAGGCGCAGATTTCCTCGATCACCACGTGCAGCGGGGTATCGGGGTTTTCTTCGCGCAGGCGCCGGATTTCGTCGTAGATCATTGCGCTTTGCACCGGCGAGCCGCCGGGGCTATTGATGCGCAGGATGACGCCCTTGGTGTTTGCATCGTCAAAGGCGCTTTGCAGCGCTTCAATCACGGCCTCGGCGCTGGCAATCGTACCCACTGCTATTTCGCCCTGCAGATCGATCAGCGCGGTATGTGGCTCGTTGACTGCCTGGCGGCTGGGCCAATCGAGCAAGGACAGCAGCAGCGCAGCGCCCAGCACTAAGAACGCAAGGCGAAAGAAAATTTTCCAGCGGCGCGCGGCGCGCTGCTCTTTGATCGCGGCCATCATCACATCCGCAAACAGGCGTTTGTCCCATGCGTCATTGCTGACGGCCTGGGGCGCCGGCGGCGGTAGCGGCGGCATATTCGGCGGCAAATTTGCCGGAGGAACACTGGGCGGCAAGCCGCCGGAATTGATGTCAGTCATGGGATGAACTCGTATTGTCAGGGTGCTGCGGTGAAAGCGCTTGCGCAGGTTGTGAAAGCGGGCGGACCCGCTCCGATGCAATCCAGAATACACCCGCGCCGGTTTCCTCCAGGGGCACGGGCAGCAGGCTGGCGCCACGGCACGGGCCAGCAACGCACACGCCGTCTTGCGGGCGGTAGAGCGCGCCATGGCTGGCGCAGATCAAATATTCGCACTCGTCGTCAAAAAATTCGCCGGAGGTCCAGTCCATCTCTTGCGGCAAATGCATGCAGCGGTTGATATAGGCGTATGCCGTACCCTCATAGCGCACGGCAAAGGCGTTCTCTGCGCCGCCGGGCGTCATTACATGAAACCGCACGCCGCGGCCGCGCTCCCATAGGTCGTCTGAGGTGCATAGAAAGATTTTCTGCTCGCTCATGCCAGCAAGTGCTCCGACAAATGCACCACCGTGGGCACGCAGGCCACCACAGGGTAGGTGCGCAGTCGCTCCTCCGGGTGCGCACCGGTGGACACGGCCGCCGCGTGCGTGCCGGCGCGCGTAGCCATTTCTAGATCGTGCGTGGTGTCGCCTACCATCAGCACGCGCTGCGGAGGCACTTCAAGCTCTTGCATCAACTCATGCAGCATGTGCGGATGCGGCTTGCTCGTGGTCTCATCCGCCGTGCGGCTGGCGGCAAAGTGATGCGCGATACTGGTGTAAGACAGCGCCCGGTCCAGCCCAACGCGGGATTTGCCGGTAGCAATGGCCATCTGATAGCCGCGCCCGGCCAGATCTTGCAAAAACGCCTCCACGCCGGCAAACAGCACCAGGTTTGCGTCGCCAGCCAGATAGTGCACCTTGTAGCGCTGCACCAACGCATGTACCTGCGCATCCGCTGCGGTGGGCGCAAAGTGCGCGAGGGCATCGGTCAGGCCAAGGCCAATCACGTGGCTGGCGGCTTCCAGCGTGGGCACAGGCAACCCGACATCGGCGCAAGACAATTGAATGCAGCGTGCGATCGTGCCGGTGGAGTCCATCAGCGTGCCATCCCAATCAAACACAATCAGGTCGTAAGGTTTCATGGGGATGCGAACTTCTCCAACTCGGTTTGAAAATCTTTGGGTAGCGGGGCAACGAACTTGATGCGCTCTTGCGTAACCGGGTGCGTCATTTCCAGCATATGCGAGTGCAGCAACATGCGCTTGATGCGCGCCGCCTTGTTGGCCGCAAAATTGCCGTACTTTTCATCGCCGATGATGGGCAGGCCAAGCGCACTGGCATGCACACGGATTTGATGGGTGCGGCCGGTCATGATGCGGGCCGACAGCAGCGCTGCGCCCGTCAGGCGCTGCTTCACGGCAAACCGCGTCCAGGCAAATTGGCCGTCTTCATCCACCAGCACTTTCTTCTGGCCTTCGCCAGCGTCCGCCTTGGTCAGCGCCAGCTTGACCTCTTTGCGCTCAAAGTCGGGCGCGCCCAGCACGCCGACGAGATATTCTTTTTTCCAGTCGCTTTGCCGCAGACCGGTCTGCACCGCCGTCAGCGCAGAGCGCTTTTTGGCCAGCACCAGGATGCCGCTGGTTTCCCGGTCCAGCCGGTGGGCCAGCTCCAAAAAACGCGCC
>JBJOQV010000482.1:0-3970 GCA_046049785.1 Pseudomonadota bacterium | reverse complement strand
AGCGTGTAACCGTCGGGGGGCGCTTGCATCACTGCTTGTGCGGCCACGATTCCAGAGCCACCTGGCTTTGCGTCAACAACAATAGACTGTCCCGTATTTTGCTTGAACACTTCCGCGACTTGTCGCAGCGCAGTATCCAAGGTATTGCCCGGTGCAAAGGGGACGACCACTCTGACAGGCTTATCAGGAAAAGCGGTTTGGGCGTTAGCGTTGATACCGCTGTGCACCATCGGCGTGGCGGCAAGGGCTTGTAGTAGATGACGGCGTTTCATGTTTGCACTTTCATAAAAGGGTTTTCAACAGGCTCGCTAGCTTTGCAGGTTGCTCAATTGGCGTCATATGAGCGGCACCCTCGACCCACTCCAGACGCGCCCCGGGTATCAGGTCGGCCAGCTCTTCAGAAGCATCCGGCGGCACGACTGGGTCATGACGTGAACCAATGACCAGACTGCGTGCATGAACATGCGGCAACATGGCTCGCGAATCGCTGCGCTTCATGATGGCTCGCAATTGACGCACGGCGGCTTGCTCACCGACTTCGCGCATCATGGATAACAAATCTGATATTAGAGACTCGTCCACTTGATTCGATGTGAGGATGCTGAAAGCGGCAACCCCCTTGATCACTTTTTCAAAGTCGCGCTCGAAAGCCCCAATGGTTTTCTCTCGCGCCACCAAGCCTTCGTTCGTATCCGCTCGTGCGGAGGTATTGAGAAGGCCAAGCGCCCAAGAATTTGGCGGTCTGCCAGCCAGTGCACCCGATGCCAGCATCTCGAGAGCGACATACCCGCCCATAGAGAATCCGCAGATCACTAAACGCTGATGTGGTGGAACCTCTGAAACCAAACCCCATGCATCGCTGGCCATTTCGGCTATTGTTGACTGACGGGTTACATCGGCACATCGAATCTCCGCGTGATCGTGCATTAAAGGAATCACGCGCTCCCAAACACGCGATGTATTGAGCATGCCGGGAATCAGCAACATCACGGGCAGCGGGGCATGATGCTTGGTTAAAGTCATGCCACCTCCATCTGCGGAGCCAAAGATTTGGCTTGATCGCGCAAAACGCGCTTGAGCACCTTACCGACTGGATTGCGGGGTAACGCGGAGACTTGCAGCAAGTACTCAGGTAGCTTGTATGCAGCGACGCGCTGTACATCTTGCAGATAGGCGTTGAGCTCAGTGAGTGTGGGGCAATGATCGTCAGCCGGCGCTACACAGACGCAGAGCTTCTCGCCTAAAACGGGATCAGGAACCCCTACAACGGCAACTTCCCGCACGCCTCGGCAGCCAGCGAGCAAGCCTTCAATCTCCTCGCTGGATATATTCATGCCGCCGCGAATCACCAGATCTTTCGAGCGCCCAACATAACGATAGTACTGCGCTTGTTCCCCCGCGATTTCAAACAGATCGCCGGTCTTGTAATACCCGTGCTCGTCGAATGCACGCTGGGTCAACGCAGGAGCCAGATAGTATCCGCTGAACACCGTAGGGCCGCTGAAACGCAGCTCGCCAGGCTCACCCGCTTTGTCGATATCCTCGCCTGTTTCAACGCTAACCAGCCGCGTCTTTATTTTGCGAGTCGTGGACACACTCCAGTTGAAGGCTTCTACGCCCGCACGCGGAAAAAACTGAGCCCGTAGCGCTGGGTTTGGGATGTCGATATCGTTACCGGATAGGGCGGCACCTTCGTTGGAGCCAAAATAGTTCACGATCTGCACGCCATACTTGTCCGCGAATCCTTTGACCATCCACTCAGACAGGGGTGCAGCCCCTGAGCCGATCCGGGAAAGGCGCTGGAAATCAATGCCCTCGAGCAGCTCCTCGTTTTGCAATAGCTTATTCAGAACTGCAGGCGGCGCAACCGTGTAGTCGATGCGTTCTTCACGCAGTTGCTGCAAAAACACATCTAGCTTGAAAGGATGATGCTGGACAACCGTTCCGCCAAGCACCAGCCATCCTGCAAAAGCGGTGGACAAGCCAGCCATGTTGACAAATGGAAATGGGTTCAGCAAACGCGCTCCACCCGCTAAAACACCCGCCTCGATGATGCTGGGCGCTACGATCAGCCATTCGTTGTGGCTGCGAGGCACGCCCTTGGGTTGCGCCTCCGTGCCCGATGTCCAGCAGATTGTGAAAACATCATTGGCCGTCACTGCCGCTGCGGTTGACGCTTCAAGAACTTGCAGGCGCCCATGCTCGGTGAGTGGCTGCTCCATCAACTGTGAAAGATTGATCGCGCGATCGGGCAAACTTTCGCCCCATGCAAATACCGATTGCAAGGATGCATGCGTTGAGCGCAGCTGATCGAACATGTGCGCAGCAGCATGCCCGTGGGTAGTGGAGCCGATACGTCCGAACGTCACCGCCGCCACTGCCTGTGTCTGACGCAGGATATGGTCTAGCTCATGCTCTCTGTATTGCGCTGGCACAGGCGTCACAATCACGCCAAGCCTTGCGCAGGCCAAGTACACCATGAATTGTTCGACGCAGTTGGGCAGCATCACCACCAAAATATCGTCACGCTTGATCTGACGCTTGATCAAAACATGACAGAAAAGATCAACGGCGGTACTGAGTTCCTGCCAAGTGAGACGTTGCGGTGCACCGTGAGCGAAGTCTTGACGATTGGGAGCATCAACGACAGCTTCTCTGCTGCCAAATGCCGCGACGTTACGGACGAAATGATCCCAAAGCGTGACCTGACCCCACCACCCACGGGCGGTGTATTCGTCAATTCTTGATTTGGGCACGAGAACCATCACTTACTTCCAACGATCCAGCGTTTGTTGGCTGACAAAGGTCCCGTGAAAGCCGCTGGGAATCCGCCTAGGCAAGATCACGCGTGCAATCGGTCCCTCAGCCAATCGCGCGCCTCGGCAGTCGAAAATTTGCATCTCGGAGCGCAGTTCGGTTGGATTCCAAACAGGCATCACAAGATAGCCGTCGTCTTCGGCGCTGCTATGGTCTCTTGGCGCGAAGCCCGGCTCGTTGTAAAAATACTGGGGGCCAGCGCTGTAGGCGACGTAGCCGCCTGTGTTGATGTCATATTTCACAAGCCCTGGAAAGCGTGGCTCTTCTTTGCCGCCCTGAGGAAAGATGATGTTGTATGAGTAACGGTTTTTGCGACCCTGGTACAGGCTATTGATGACCGGAAACTCAGTATTCAGGACATCGTCAATCACCCGCTCCGAGGTCTGGCCAGTGCGCAAATTGAAACGCCATTCATAAAGCAGAAAATCGCGCTGGCGCTGATTGATTGTTCGCTCCAACCTACGTGCATCTGGCTTGCCGTGATCGTCTGTGTAAATCCGGTATGGCGTGCCCACCATCACGATCTCATCTTCTTCCTCCCAAGCATTGACCACATGCAGCATATAGCTGGGTTTGGCTGTAAACCACCGAATATCTTGAGTTGACCCATACCTTGGCACCACAGCAAAGCGCGAGGGCTGATCCGGATGGAAGCGGATTTTGTAGCGATTGGCTTTGAGCGCCTCTTCGTCGGGCCAAAGTGGAAAATCATGCAGAACAGTGAAGTGTTCTGTGACGGCCATATCGTGCGGTAGACGGGGCCCTGGTAGCGGAATTTCAATTTTGTGGCGAAGTTTGCGATCGGGGCCGATCACACCGTACTCCATGAATGGAGCCGTCAGGTTGTAATCAAAAAACAGCAATTCGCCGGTATGCTCATCGGGCCGGGAATGTGCAGAAATTTTGGCAAATGCGCCGTCGAAATCCGCAGGCCCAATCGTCTCCAGGGTGACGGGGTCTAGGGCGTAAGGCATGCCTGCGCGATACCACATTGTGATCAAGCGCCCCGCGTGGTATTTGACATCTGTGTTGGCGGTATTTTTCTGCGGCTCGTCAGGGCGATCCGCACGCATCGGCTCTTTGATGCCTTTCCAAAGTGATCCGCCGGCCGCTCGCTCCTCGGCAAGCGCGCGGGTCTGTACCCATCGATTTC
>JBJOQV010000481.1:0-2562 GCA_046049785.1 Pseudomonadota bacterium | reverse complement strand
ATTGGCACCACTGGGATCAAGCGTTTCTATCAATGCGGCCGCACTTTCTGCCAGCCCTTTGAAGGTGTAAGGCTCTATGGGCGAGGAATTGCCATAACCCGGCATATCCCACGCAACTGCGCGAAAACCTTGTGAGGAATAACTTTCAAGCTGGGGAGCAAAGGCCGATGAGCCGCCGCCTATGCCATGAAGCATGAGAATCGTAGGTCCCGAGCCAAGCATGCGGAATGCTGGAGTTCTCAAACGAGTGCGCCTTGTTGCACCACAACCGTGTCATCCAGCATGATTGTGCAGCCGCGCATCGGCAAATCAAAGTGCCCTTGTGTGAAACGGCCGGCCACTTCGTTAGCACCGGTGGAATACAGAAAATTGCCGGCGATGGCACGCAGCTCGGTGCCGTTGCAATCGCGCTTGTCGTAGAACATCAGGCTGTCCCAGCGGGCGAGCGTGTTCAGACCAAAACCCACGTGCGAGGTGCAATAGCAGGCCCGGCTGCCTTCCAGCGCTTCCCATGCAGCGAAGTGGCCGCGCAGCAAATCCACATCTGCGCCGGTGCCGTCGATCGCCACGATCTGGTCGTGTTCAATCTGCAAGCGCACCGGGTCGCGCAAGTATTCTTTGAAAGTCAGGTTCACATCGCCGGGCGCAAGCACGAGCAGGCCATTCACGCAGCCCTGCGCGGGAAACGCAAGCGCGAGGCTGCCCGGCCAGTGCGCTACCTGGCCGGGCTTAGTGCAAAAGCCGTAGGTGCCACCGACTTTTGCACCGGTCAGATTGATCTGCAGATTGGTACCACTATTCGATGTGACATGCATTCGCTTGGCGCTGCGCAGCAGCCGCATAGCATTGCGTACTGCCTGCTCATCAGTTGCCTGCGGTAGGCAACGGCGCAAAATCTCAGGATGCTCGTTGCTCACCATCAACACGCGCGCACCGCCGGCAACAATCTGTGGCAGCTCTGGCGCGTGCAGCAAGCCTTCCACCGTGCAGTCAATCACCAGTTGCGATGTGGCCAGCGCACCAATCACTGCAGGATTGCCTTGCAAAGCGATTGAGGCGCCGGTAGATCGTACCGGCATGGCATGCTTGGCCGCTGGCGTGGGCACGCACAGCTCAAACCCGTGCACATTCAAGCGGGCACAGGCGAGCTTGGCAAGTTCAATCAACACCCGGCGCGACTGTGTTTCGCACAGGATCGCGGCGGTCTGCCCGGGCTGCACCGCACACAAGCGCAGCACATGCTCCATGGCATCGACCCACTGCGGTTCACAGCGCTCCACTAGCATCAAAAACCCCGCTTATCGCACACAACGTGGACAAAATACATGAATATTCATATATTGTATCGATGAAAATTGCGCAAACAAGCTCAAATCATTGGTGTGTCCACGCCACCAGGCAGCCCCATGGCAAGCGCACGGTTTCTTGACAAGCACTGGGCCTACCAGTTCAGTCACGCCGCGCACGCGGTCTCGCGCGAACTCGTTCAGGCGCTGCATGCCCGCGATCTGTCTGTGGCGCAGTGGCGCGTGCTGGCCACGCTGTATGACGATGCGCCCTGCACCATGCAGCAGCTCGCGCAGCGCACCTTGTACCAACAAACCACACTGACAAAGCTGGTTGCCCGCATGGTAGGTAGCGGATGGCTTGAGCGCAGCGCATCGCTGCTGGATGCGCGCGAGCGGCACATCGCATTGACGCCATCGGGCAAACAATTGGCGACGGCGCTGGTACGCAAAGCGCGTGCAGTCGAATCCAAAGCGCTGGGCAAACTCAGCCCTACAGAACGGCAAACGCTTGCTGCCCTGCTCAGCAAACTGGTTCAGTAGTAGCGGCCCAATCAGTCGTGCCGCTCACGGTTTTGCATCAACTTCTTGCTTAAGTCTTCCCGCTCGCGCTTTGCGAGCGCGTAGAGTTGCTGTGCGCCATTGAGATATTGCGCCGGCCAGCTAATGCCCTCAAAACCAACCTGCGCGGCCGAGTGCAAAGTGAAGTAAGGATTGGCCAGGTGCGGCCGCGCCAGGGCAACCAGATCGGCACGCCCACTGACAAGCAACGTATTGACTTGATCCGCAGTGGTCACAGCGCCTACCGCCATGGTGGCAATGCCGGCCTCGTTGCGAATCTGCTCTGCGAACGTAGCCTGATACATACGGCCGTATACCGGTTTGGACGCAGGATCGGTCTGGCCGGTAGATACGTCAATCAAGTCACAGCCGGCTGCCTTGAACGCGTGCGCGATCTGCACTGCGTCGTCGCCGGTGTTGCCGCCAGCCATCCAGTCAGTCGCGCTGATGCGTACGCTCATCGGCTTGAGTTTGGGCCAGACTGCACGCACCGCGGCAAACAGTTCCAGCGGAAAGCGCAAGCGATTGCTCAAGCTGCCGCCGTAGGCATCGGTGCGCTGGTTGGCCAGCGGCGAGAGGAACTCGTGCAGCAGGTAGCCGTGGGCACCGTGCACTTCGATCACCTCGAAGCCAGCGTCGAGGGCGCGTCTCGTCGCAGCGATCCAGCTCTTCCGCAGGCGGGCGATATCCTCGAGCGTCATCGCGTGCGGTGTCA
>JBJOQV010000480.1:0-6781 GCA_046049785.1 Pseudomonadota bacterium | reverse complement strand
GTCAGTCGCGCAAATCAAAGCCTCGCTCAAGTAATGTCCACTGATCTGCCCATCACCAAAAGCGGCAGCGCCGCCTCGGTGATTTCACTGTTCACGAGCGGCGGCACGCTGATTTGCTGCGCGCTGCCGGCGCTGCTCGTTACCATCGGTGCGGGCGCGGCGCTCAGTTCGCTGGTGTCAGCCGTGCCGCAGCTAGTGTGGCTCAGTGAATACAAGGCGTGGGTATTCAGCATTGCCGGTGTTGCGCTGGCGATTGCGGGTTGGCTGCAGTGGCGCGCGCGCTTTGAGCCTTGCCCGATCGATCCTGCGCTGGCCGCAACCTGCATGAAAACGCGCCGCACCTCGCGCATCATCTACTTTGTCTCGGTGGCAATTTTTTTAGTGGGCGTGTTCTTTGCCTTTATCGCGCCCCACTTGTTTATGTAAGGAATGGTGATGGCCAAGCAAAAAATGGTTGCCGCAGATTGCGATCACTGCGCTACAGAAGCTGCACACACGCATCCCGACCATAGCGACCAGCTCAAGCGCCTCGCCCGCATCCGCGGCCAGGTAGACGGCGTGGCACGCATGATCGAAGAAGGCCGTTATTGCGTGGACATTCTCACGCAAACCGCAGCCGTGCGCGCCGCGCTCAAATCGCTGGACACTGCGATTCTTGAAAAGCACATGGAACACTGCGTCCGCGACGCGATGCACGGCGGCGGCGATAGCGACCAGAAGATTGCCGAATTGATGGCAATCTTCAAGAAAACGGCTTGATTCTCAAAGTAGATCACGCAATATCCATGCGCCTTTTCAAGCAAAAATGCCACAAAACCCGCATGAATACTGCGTAGAGGCCATGAGTACATTGACGTTTGAAGTCTCCGGCATGCATTGCGGCAAATGTGTGGGCCGCATGACCGAAGCATTTAGCCAATGGGCTGAGAGCGTGCAAGTCACGCTCAATCCACCGCGGCTCACGCTGACGAATCCACGCACGCAGGACGTGGCCAAGCTTGCTGCAATTGCCTCTGCGGCAGGCGGCTACGCGCTCAGCGCAGCAGATCAAGCTGCACCAACCACGCGTGCTGCTGCCTCGGTGAGTGTGCCTATTGCCGCGATTCGCCGCACGGCACTGGCCGCCACGCAACAGCCGCAACCCGGGAGGCTCGCCCGCTACAAGCCGCTGGCGCTGATTTTTGCGTTTATCACCCTGGCCAGTTTGATCACGCCGCTGCGCGACCAAACCTTCTCTGTGCATGCGTGGATGCACGATTTCATGGGCGCGTTTTTCCTGGTGTTTGCGTTTTTCAAGCTGCTGGACCTGCGCGGCTTTGCCAATGCATTTTCCGCCTACGATCCGATTGCCAAGCGCTTGCATGCTTATGGCCTGATCTACCCGTTCATCGAGCTGGCGCTCGGCCTGGCATTTTTGCTTTACTGGAACATGGTGGCTGCCGCCATTGTGACCATTCTCGTGCTGGGCATCACCACTGTGGGCGTTGTGCGCGTGCTGCTGAACAGGCAGACGATTACGTGCGCCTGCATCGGCACCGGTTTTAACTTGCCGATGTCCCAAGTGACGATCGTTGAAAACATCATCATGATTGGCATGAGCGTATGGATGATCTACATGGGCTTAGGACATTGATGCGGCGTGTGCGTGCCCTTGCTGCGCCGGCATTGCTTGCAGCAATGCTGCCGCCATTGGCACTGGCTGAACTGGTTGACATCGAGTGGTCGCCTGCTAATCGGTTTGAGCGCGGGTTTACGGTTGCGCCGGGCAAATTCGCCGAGCTGTGCGGTACGCTCAAGCAATCCAGCGTCGTGCAGTGGCGCTTTGAAGGCAACGCCCCAAGCGACTTTAATATTCACTACCATGTCGGCAAAGAGGTGCGCACACCCACACAGCAAACGCAGGTCAAGCTTCTGTCCGGGGACTTCACAGCGCCGCTTGATCAGGACTATTGCTGGATGTGGACCAACAAAGGCAGTGCGCCTTTGCGCTTGCAAGTAAAGTTGCGGCGGTAAGCGCAGGCGCTGCCAAAGATGAAGACTTCATACAACTGACTCGCTAAATTGATATTTGCCGTGAACCGTTTGTTTGCCAAGTGTGTGCTGATAGCGCTGATCGTGAGTTTGCCGGTCCGCGTCGCCTTGGCATCGCAATGCTTCACCGCCTTGCCGTTGCAGCCAGTACAGGCGCAGATCGCCCCAGCCGGCAGCGCAAGCCATGCCGATTGCCCCGGCCATCATGCGGACAGTGCAGAGGATTCATCCAGCGCGCAGCCCGTCTCCGGTGATAGCCGGTGCGCACAATGCCAGCACGCGTGCTGCATCCACGCGTCTTTACCTGCAAGCAGTCTTGCAGTGAAAGCCATACACGTGCCCGAACCGGTACTGTCGCACAAGCACCAGCGCATTCCTGCACTGGTGCCGGCTGCGATCTTTCACCCACCACGAACGCTCTGACTCCGCGCTCCGGCAATTGCTTGCCGGAGCGAACTGCTGCGCACCCGCCATAAACAGCGGCCGGGTTTGTTCAATGCATGGAGTACGTGATGAAAAAATCTTCTATTTCTATTCTTGTGGCGGCGGGCTTTTGCAGCGCCGCGCCTGCAAGCGCTGCACCGCCGCAGTATCAATCGGTGTTTGATGGATATCGCAAGTTTGACGATATTCAGGTGCAGGACTGGCGCAAGGCCAATCACGAAGTCGAGCAAATTGGTGGCTGGTTGAGCTACACGCGCGAGGCGCAGCAGGAGCTAAAGGCCGAAAAAGAGCGGGCTGTCGCGGCCCCTGCAACTACACCGCCAATTCGCGGCAACGCTCAACAACAGCCGTCAGACGTACAACGCCCCGATCCCCACAAGGGTCATAGCGCACGACCGGCGGGCAAGAAATGAAGCATGCCAGGCTGTTTATTGTCATCGCTACGGCGATCGTACTATCCGGCTGCGCAGCTACGGTGGTGAATGAAAACTTCGATGCCGTGAGGCAGCAAGCGCAGACACAGGCGGGTGTTGCGCCGCGCTGGCTGCTGAATGAAGCAGCGCGCGCGGAGTCGGCAGCGGAAGTCGACCGGTTGCTCGGTGCGCCGCTGCAGGTAGACGATGCTGTGCGCATCGCACTGACCTACAGCCCAGCTTTGCAAGCGATGCTTGCCGATGCGGCATCGGCCTCAGCCAATGCGACGCAGGCGGCGCGATTGCCCAACCCTGTTTTTACCTTTGAGCGGCTGATTCGCCGTGAAGACGGGCAGACCGACAAGGACATTGGCCGGATGCTTGGCATCTCATTGCTTGATCTGCTGCTGTTACCGGCGCGCCGTGAAATGGCTGGTTTTCAACAATCACAGTTGCGCCTGAAGTCTGCCGGTGATGTGCTGCAGGCTGCCACTGATGCCCGCCAAGCCTGGGTACGCGCATTGGCCGCGCAGCAATCGGCGATGTACTTTGAGCAGGTCAAGCAGGCTGCAGATGCCAGTGCAGAACTGGCGCGGCGCATGCGTGCGGCAGGCAATTTCAGCAAACTGCAGCAGGCTCGTGAGCAATTGTTCTATGCCGAGGCGACCGCGCAGCTTGCGAAGGCGCGCCAGGCGCAACTGGCCACGCGCGAGGCGTTGATCCGCCAGCTCGGTTTAACTGCGGCGCAGGCTGCCCGCCTCACATTGCCGGGGCGGCTGCCGGAGCTGCCCACGCAGGCAAGAGCACCCGAAGATGTCACGCGCACGGCACTTGATTCGCGGCTGGATGTGCAAATAGCGCGTGAGGAACTGAATTATCTTGCCAAGGCGCAAGGGGTCAGTCGCATTACCGGCGTGGTTGACGGCGTTCATCTTGCCGGCGTACGCAACAGCGAAACCGGCAAACCGCCGCAGAAGGGATTTGAGATCGAGTTTCCTATTGCGCTGTTCGATTTTGGCGATGCGCGCCGAAGCGCCACGCAGGCCACCTACATGGCTGCGGCCAATCGCACCGCACAGATAGCGGTGGATGCCGCATCGCAGGTGCGCGAAACCTATGGCGCATATCGCACCGCATACGATTTGGCGCGGCATTACGCGCAGGAGGTGGTGCCGCTGCGCAAGGCAATCTCCGACGAGATGCTTCTGAAATACAACGGCATGCTCACGGGCGTCTTTGATCTGCTTGCCGACGCGCGCGAGCAGATTGCGAGCGTCGCGCAACTGATCGAAGCGCAGCGCGACTTTTGGCTCGCTGACGCAGCCCTGCAATCAACCTTGCTCGGAAAGCCTGCAGCGCCAACGATGTTGGAAGGCAAGGCTACGACTCGTAATGAAGCAAAAGGACATTAACGTCATGACATCTCGCAGAAACTTTTTAGGTGGTGCAGGCGTGCTTCTTGGCAGCGCGGCAGTCAGCAAGGTCGTGCTGGCAACCGTGCCCGAACCCGTCACCACCAATAGCGCGGCCATGGCTGCGCCGCTGGTGCCCAGTGCAGGGCGACCGTACAACCCGGTCGTGACATTGAACGGCTGGACGCTGCCGTTTCGCATGAACAACAACTGGAAAGAGTTTCACTTGGTGGCCGAGCCCGTTGTGCGTGAGATCGCACCCGGCATGAAAGCGCACCTGTGGGGCTACAACGGCCAAAGCCCAGGCCCCACCATCGAGGTAGTTGAGGGCGATCAGGTGCGTATTTTCGTCACCAACAAACTGCCTGAACACACCACAATTCACTGGCACGGCCAGCGCCTGCCCAGCGGCATGGATGGTGTGGGTGGCCTGAGCCAGCCACAAATCAAACCTGGCCAGACTTACGTGTATGAATTTGAAGCGCGCCGGCCCGGCACCTTCATGTATCACCCGCATGCCGATGAAATGGTGCAGATGGCCATGGGCATGATGGGATTTTGGGTAACGCATCCTAAAACCCCCAAAGCCACCCCAGGCTACCAGGATTGCGATCGCGATTTTTGTTTCCTGCTCAACGCTTATGACATTGAGCCTGGCAGCTATACGCCCAAGATCAACACAATGCTGGACTTCAACTTATGGACCTGGAACAGCCGCTCGTTTCCAGGCATTGACACGCTCGCATGCAGGCTGGGTGACCGCGTACGCATCCGTATCGGTAACCTGACGATGACCAATCACCCCATTCATTTGCATGGTCACGAATTCGTAGTGACGGGTACCGATGGCGGCTACACGCCGCCCGCCGCACGCTGGCCAGAGGTCACAACGGATATTGCAGTGGGCCAAATGCGGTCCATCGAGTTTGAAGCCACCGAACCCGGAGACTGGGCGTTTCATTGCCATAAAAGCCATCACACCATGAATCCGATGGGCCACGACGTCCCTACCATGATTGGCGTCGATCACCGCAAGGTGGCCACACAGATCAACCGCCTGATCCCCGAATACATGGTGATGGGCGAGCGCGGTATGGCCGACATGCAAGAGATGGAAATGCCGCTGCCTGACAACACCTTGCCGATGATGATGGGCCAAGGTCAATATGGCCCGCTGGAGATGGGTGGCATGTTTACCGTGGTCAAGGTGCGCGAAGGCTTGGCGCGCAATGACTACAAGGATCCAGGCAGCTACAAACACCCTGAGAACACGCGGGCGTATGAGTGGAAAGGCGCTTCGCTCAACCCGCAGCGCGCCCCTACCGCGCGCGCAAGCGAAATCGATCCGGCCAGCGGCCGCGCAAAAGGTACCTCCAGAAAGCAAGAGATTGAAGTCAAAGTGCGCAAGCCGGCGGGGCATGGGCAGCATCACTGAATCCAAACGGCAACGCAACGTTGGTAATGCCCAGTGCACAACACATTGACGAATATGGAGAAGCAGCAATGAATCAAGCGGGATTGAAGGTCTTCCGTATGGTTGGTGGCGTGCTGGCAGCGCTCGCACTTGCAGCCACCAATAACGCATTCGCGCATGGCGAGAAGAAAGAGCAAGGCAAAAAAGCGCCTGCCGTCAAGAAGGAGCAAAAGGACTGGGGAATTGCCGGCAACGGCAAGTCTGTACGGCGTACGGTGACGGTTGAAATGCTGGACAGCATGCGCTTTTCTCCCGATCAGCTGACGATCAAAACTGGCGAAACAGTCAGGTTTGTGGTCAGGAATGCCGGCAAGGTGATGCATGAATTTGTGATCGGAACAAAAAAAGAGAACGAGCAGCATGCCGCGCTGATGGTGAAGTTTCCGAATATGGAGCACGATGAGCCTTATATGGCGCATGTGGCGCCGGGCAAGTCGGGCGATATCATCTGGCAGTTCAACCGGCCCGGCGAGTTTGAATTTGCTTGCTTGATTGCCGGCCACTACAGCAGAGGCATGGTCGGGCGCATCAAAGTGGTGAACCTTTGAAAGGATTGATTCTGTGAATAAATATCTGAGCAAACTGCTCGCAGCAGGCGCTTGCATAAGTGTGGCGCAACTGGCCTGGGCGCAGCACGGCCATACGGTGGCGGTGGGCGCCAGCCCTTATGCGGGCGAGCAAGGCCGCAGTATCAAGGCCTTATCTGACAAAGAGATCACATCCATCTTGCAGGGGCAGGGGATGGGGCTTGCCAAGGCTGCAGAGCTCAATGGCTACCCTGGGCCAATGCACGTGCTGGAGCATGCCCGCCGGCTTGAGTTGACAGATGAACAGCGCGTCAAGACCCGTGCGCTGATGGAAGCGCACAAAAAGGAGGTCAAAGACCTGGGTGCCAAACTGGTTGAGGCGGAACGCGTACTCGACCAGGCGTTTGCAAGCAGGCAGATTGACGACGCACAGCTCAAGACACAGATTGAAGCGATTGCGCGCTTGCAAGGCGAGATTCG
>JBJOQV010000479.1:0-2786 GCA_046049785.1 Pseudomonadota bacterium | reverse complement strand
ATGACCATGCGGTAACACACACTTCGGTCATTTCGTCATTGAAGCCGCGTAAGCTGCAAAGTCATTTTGTCATCTCTCCGCCGGCCGCAGCGGCCTTGGCCGCTTGCCCACCACCACCGTAAAGTCGCGCGCTTGCGTGCCGCGCAGCGCTTTGATCTTGATGCTGCGGCCCGGCGCGAACGAGGCAATGGTGTTCAGGATCACGGTCTCGTCGCGAATTTTCACGCCTTCGACCTCTGTGATCACATCGCCGGGGCGCAGCCCGGCCACATCGGCCGGGCCGTCGCGCACGATGCCGGTGAGCACCACGCCTTCCTTGGCGGGCAGCTTCAGCGCACTGGCAATGTCTGGCGTGATGGTCTGCGGGTCCGCGCCGATGTAGCCGCGCGTGACCTGGCCGGTCTGAATGATGGAATCCATCACCGCCCGCGCGGTCGAAACCGGAATGGCAAAGCCAATGCCCAGCGACCCGCCGTCGCGCGAGTAAATGGCGGTGTTGATGCCCAGCAGATTTCCACCGGCATCTACCAGCGCGCCGCCGGAGTTGCCGGGATTGATGGCTGCGTCGGTCTGGATAAAGTTTTCAAACACGTTGATGCCCACGTGCGAGCGGCCCAGCGCAGACACAATCCCGGCAGTTACCGTCTGGCCTACGCCAAATGGGTTGCCGATGGCCAGCACCGGGTCGCCCACCTGCAGGTTGTCCAGCCGGCCAAAGGTAATCGCCGGCAGGTTGGCCAGATCGATGCGCAGCACGGCCAGATCGGTGTCGGGATCGGTGCCAATCACCTTGGCGCTGGCGCGGCGCCCGTCGGTCATGGCAACCTCGATTTCGTCGGCGTTTTCCACCACGTGGTTGTTGGTCAGCAGATAGCCCTGGGGCGAAACAATCACGCCCGAGCCCAGGCTGGCCTGATTCTCCTGCCGGCTGCCGAAGCGGTCGCCAAAAAAGTAGCGGTAGAACGGATCGTTGGGGATGCCCGGCGGTGCGTTGGGCACGCGCACTTGCTTGTTGGTAAAGATGTTGACCACGGCAGGCGATGCTTTGCGCGCCGCAACCGCAAAGCTCACCGCGCTCGGTGCAGCGGCAGGCGCTGCCACCGCAGTTGCGGGCGTAGGCGATGCTTGCGGCACTTCCTGCACCAGCACGCGCGGCGCCATGGCGGAGATTTGATCCGGAATCGGGCCGCCGCGCCGTAGCCACTCGGGCTTGAGCGTGGCGACGATAAACACAATTGCGAGCAGCGATGTCACTGCTTGGGCGAAAATAAGCCAGAGTTTGCGCATAACCGAAGAATAGCGGAGTGAATTGTGCCAATGCAGCGTGACGCGCTTGCCGCGTATTGTGAAGCGTTTTTGGAAACGGCGCGCTTTGCGGATTATTGCCCTAATGGACTGCAGGTGGAGGGCCGCGGGCAGGTTTCAAGCATTGTGAGCGGCGTGACCGCAAGCGCGGCCTTGCTCGATGCCGCCATCACCGCCGGCGCGGACGCGGTGTTTGTCCACCACGGCTACTTCTGGAAAAGCGATGCGCTGCCCATTACCGGGCTGAAAAAAGCCCGCATCGCGCGGCTTTTGGCGCACGACATCAGCCTGTTTGCCTTTCACCTGCCGCTGGATGCGCATCCGCAAGTGGGCAACAACGCGCAGCTTGGCCGCGTGCTTGGCTTACGCGTGGACGGCACCTTCGGCCAAGGGCAGCTGGGCGTGTATGCGGATCTGCAAGCGCCTACGACCGCGGGTGAAGTGGCGGCGATGGTTCAGCAGCGCTTGGGTCGTACACCCCTGCTCTTGGGCGATGCGCAGCAGCCGGTTGCGCGTGTGGGCTGGTGCACCGGCGGTGCGCAAAACTATTTTGAAGCGGCCATCGATGCCGGCTGCACGCTATTTTTAAGCGGCGAGGTTTCCGAACCCACGCATCACTTGGCCGTGGAATCCGGCACCGCCTACCTGGCCTGCGGCCACCATGCCACGGAGCGCTACGGCATTGCCGCCTTGGGCGAGCATTTGGCCGCCAAGTTCGGGCTTGCGCACCGGTTTATTGATATTCCCAACCCGGTTTGAAAGTGCTCTACGCAATATCCATGCGCCTTTTGGAGCATAAATGGCTCAAGAAGCGCATGGATATTGCGTAGAGCCGCCTGCAGAGCACTATTGATCCGGCAATTAAACATGGTGAATTTGGCGCCTTGAGATGTCATTCCCGCGCAGGCGGGAATCCAGGTGTATTTGATAGTGCGCATAGAGCCAAATACGCCTGGGTTCCCGCCTACGCGGGAACGACAGCTACACCCTATTGAATTGCCGGATCAACAAAAAAGCCGCCAGGCATAGCCGCGGCGGCTTTGAACCGCAATCGGGCGAGCTTATTTTTTCAGCAGATCGCGAATTTCACGCAGCAGCACCACATCATCGGGTGGCGGCGCGGCGGCAGCGTCCAGGTTGGCTTTGCCCTTGGCTTTGTTGAAGGCCTTGACCATTTGGAAAATCACAAATGCAAGGATCAGGAAGTTGATCAGGATGGTGACAAAGTTGCCCCAGGCCAGCATGGGCGCACCCACTTCCGACAGCGCTTTGTAGGTCATCTCCACGGTCTTGCCATCTTTACCGGGCGGAACCGCGCCCAGCAGGATGAATTTATTGCTGAAATCGACGTTGCCGATGATGGCGCCAATCACCGGCATGACGATGTCTTTGACCAGCGAATCGACAATCTTGCCAAACGCGCCGCCAATAATCACACCCACAGCCAGATCGACCACATTGCCTTTGACCGCAAAATCGCG
>JBJOQV010000478.1:0-3278 GCA_046049785.1 Pseudomonadota bacterium | reverse complement strand
ATTTCAGCGCTGAAGCTGCAAGGCGGTGCCAGCCCGCGTGAGATTTCTGCAGCAGGGCAGCTTGTGATGTTGACACAGCGCTTGGCAAAAAACGCCAACGAACTGGTTTCCGGTGAAACCGTGAACCCGGAAACTGCGTTTTTGCTTGGCAAAGATACCAACACGTTCCGTGATCTGATGGAAGGCTTGCTCAACGGCAGTGAAGCGCTGCGTTTGACCGCAGCACCGGCCGGCGAGACCCGGCAGCGCCTGGAAGAACTCAAGAAAGCGTTTGAAACCTTCCAAGGCAGCGTGGGCGGTATTTTGGGCTCGCTGCAACGGATTGTGCAGGCAAAACAGGCCGAAGGCTTGGTATTTAAGGAAAGCGACCAGATTCGTACTGAGCTGCGTGCGCTTGAAAATGGCTTGACCGGCATGCAGCGCGTGCGGACGATCTCCTTCTGGGTGATGGGTTTGAGCGCTGTGTTGGTGCTGCTCACCGCCGGCTTGATCGCCAAGTTGTTCTTGGACGAAAGCGGCGAGCGTACTGTAGAGGCTGAGAAGCAGCGGCAAATCGCTGAGGGCCAGGAGCAAGAAGCCAAGCGCGTTAACGATCAGAACCAGAGCGCGATTTTGCGGCTGATGAACGAACTGCAGGAAGTGGCTGACGGTGACTTGACAGTGCAGGCTACCGTGTCTGAAGACATTACTGGTGCGATCGCCGACTCCGTGAACTACACCGTGGAAGAGCTGCGCGGCCTGGTAGGCCGAATCAACAACGCGGCGCAGCTGGTGTCTGACGCATCTTCGCAAGCGCGCGACACCACCATGCAACTGCTGAATGCCTCTGAAGAGCAAGCACGCGAGATCCGTACCACCGGTGATCAAGTACTACGCATGGCCACCGACATTACGAGCGTATCCCAGCAAGCTGCTCAGTCAGCCAACGTAGCACGCCGCTCACTGAACGCCGCCGAACAGGGTCAGAAGGTGGTGGAAGACTCGATCCGCGGCATGAACGACATCCGCGACCAGATCCAGGAAACCTCCAAGCGCATCAAGCGTCTGGGTGAATCGTCGCAAGAGATTGGCGAGATCGTGGAACTGATTTCGGACATTACCGAGCAGACCAACGTCCTGGCTTTGAACGCTGCCATCCAGGCAGCCTCGGCCGGTGAAGCGGGCCGCGGCTTCTCCGTGGTTGCGGAAGAGGTGCAGCGCCTTGCTGAACGTTCTGGCGAGGCGACCAAGCAGATTGCCGCGCTGGTACGTACCATTCAGACCGACACGCAAGACGCGGTGGCCGCTATGGAAAAATCCACGCAGGGTGTGGTGGAAGGGGCCAAGCTGTCAGACGCTGCCGGTAACGCTCTGCAAGACATCGGTAAGGTGTCGCAGGAACTGGCTGAGCTGATTTCGGGTATTTCTAAGACGACCGAGCAGCAAGCCGCGCAGGCATCCGGCGTGTCGCAGTCGATTACGCGAATCCTGACCGTGACAGAGCAAACGTCTAAAGGCACGCAGCAGACTGCGGGCTCCATTGGCCAGCTCTCTGAACTAGCCTTGCAACTGAAGAACTCGGTGGCTCGATTCAAGGTGTCCTGACCCGGTGCGTGCGGCCGATACTGGCCGCGCGCACCCGGCTCACAACTGAGACGGAAAAGTTTGCATGAACAGCATTGATACCGCACCGCTGTCCTGGGTCATCGAGGAAGTGCGCAGCGCCACGGGCGAGGCGCAGGAAGCTCTGGCCAAGTACCGCGCCTCGCGCAACGACACCGGCAGCTTGCGGATGGCCAAAAGCCATGTGCATCAAATTCATGGCGCGATGCAGATGCTGGACATTCCCGGCTTGGCCGTGCTGTCTGAAGCGACCGAAGCACTTCTAGCACGGTTTGACCAGGCGCCCGATGTCGCCACGCCACAAGCGCTGAATGCGGTTGAGCAGGCGCTGAATGCACTGCTGGCCTATAGTGAAGAGCTGCTGGCGGGCGCAGCACACCAGCCGCTGCGTTTATACCCGTATCTGGAAGACGTGCTTACGTCCCGCAGCGCTGAGCGCGTTCATCCGGCAGACCTGTTTTTTCCCCCGCTCAGTACTCGTTTGTCTTTTGACGCCCCAGCGCGTACCACGTCTACTGAGGAGCTGCGCAGCAAGCGGCGTGAGTATGAAGTGGGCTTGTTAGGGCTGCTTTCCGATCAAGTGGGCGATCCCACGCTTCTGCCGATGCGCGAGGCACTCTGGACCATTGCTCAGGTGCAACCGGGGCCGCAAGCGCGTACGTTCTGGGCTGTCAGCGTTGCCTTATTTGACGCCCTGCGCGACCGCTCTATCGCTGTTGATCTGAACATCAAGCGCTTGGCAGCGCGTCTGAACCTGCAGCTTAAGCGAGCAGTTGAAGGCACTCCCAATATCGCCGAGCGGCTGCTGCGCGATGCGCTCTACTTTGTCGCAAGAGCACAGTCTGGCGCACCGCTTGTTGCGCAGGTGCAGCAGGCTTTCGGGCTTGCCGGTTCGGTTCCGCACGGTTTTGAATCAGCACGATTTGTTCGTGTAGATCGTGATTTGCTCACCAGCGCCAAAGAAAAAGTAGCGCAGCTCAAGGGTATCTGGAACCAGGCGGCCGGCAGTCCTGACGGCCAGGACGGTGTTCGTGCCCGGCCCGAGATCATGGAACAGTTTGCGGCGGACGCCAATGTGCTGGCCGATTTGCTCGAAAAACTCAAACAACCCCATGCCCAGCAGCTTGCAGCCAATTTGGCGCGCATTGCAGCGATGCAAAGTGCCCAAGGCGCCGCGCCGTCGGATGCGCTTGGGCTTGAAGTGGCCTCTGCACTGCTGTTTATGGAAATGCTGCTGGGATCAATCTATACCCAGGACGATCGCCGCGTTGAGCGCGTAGATGCAATCATCGCGCGGGTGAATGCGGCTGCCAGCGGCATGGCGCCTGGTTCGGTTGAACCATGGCTCAATGATCTCGCCCGTAAAGAGCAAGAGAAAAGCACGCTGCAGCAATTGGCCGGCGAGCTGTCCAGCCAGCTTGGCTCGATTGAGAAGAATCTGGATGCTTATTTCCGCAATCCCACAGACCGCGCCGCGATCAGCAGCGCTGATGCGCCGCTTTCCCAGGTTCAGGGCGCGCTGGGTCTGCTAGGCCTTGAGCCTGCGCAGCAGGCAGTGGCACATGTCCGCGCGCAATTAGCGCGATTCATGGCGCCGGAGTATGTGCCCAGCAGCGAGGAGTTTGGTGCGCTCGCCGAAACCTACGGCCGCCTGACGCTTACTGTCGAAGCTTACG
>JBJOQV010000477.1:0-10081 GCA_046049785.1 Pseudomonadota bacterium | reverse complement strand
TGTCGCCGAGCTTGCCGCCGTGGCTTTCCACGAACTTTTCCGACTGCACGAACATGCCGCCGGAGCCGCAGCAGGGGTCGTACACGCGGCCGGAATAGGGCTCCAGCATATCGACCAGCACCCGCACCACCGAGCGCGGCGTGTAGAACTCGCCGCCGCGCTTGCCTTCGGCGCTGGCGAACTGCGTGAGGAAGTATTCGTAGACCCGACCGAGGACGTCTTTGGAGCGGTTCGCGGCGTCGCCCAAGCCGATCGTGCCGACAAGATCAATCAGTTCGCCGAGGCGGTGCTTATCGAGCGCCGGGCGGGCGTAGTCTTTGGGCAGGACGCCTTTGAGGCGTGGGTTGTCGCGCTCGATGGCGACCATCGCGTCGTCGACGGTTTTGCCGATGGTGGGTTGTTTGGCGTTGGCTTGCAGGTGCGACCAACGAGCGTCGGCAGGCACCCAAAAGACGTTCTCGGCTTTGTATTCGTCGGGGTCTTCGGGTTTGGCCCCGGCGTAGTCTCCCTCGCCGGCAAGGAGCTTGGTGCGGTGTTCCTCGAAGGTGTCGGAGATGTACTTGAGGAAGATGAGCCCGAGGACGACGTGCTTGTATTCCGCCGCGTCCATGTTGTTGCGCAGCTTGTCGGCCGTGAGCCAGAGCTTGGCTTCGAAGCCGATGGTGGCGGTGCTGGTGGCGCCGCTGTCAGAGTTGGCGGATGCTTTACGGGCCATGGTCAGAAGAGCTTTTTAAGAATTGTTGTGGGCAGCGTCATGTTGGTGATTGGAGCGGTAATAAAAAATGCAGATGCCATGGCCATGAACCGTTTGGATTCTACGTTGCGTCCCACGCACTCTGTCACTGTCAATCTTGCTGGTTAAATGCCTCTACGCAATATCCACGGGCATTTCCAGCCAAAAGTGCTTCAAAACCCTCATGGATATTGCGTAGTCGCCTTTTGATGGTAGTGTTCCGGGTGCCGGTGAGCGAACCCGGCAGGTAAAATTGGGTCTGTGAGTTATTCGTTGTGCGTGCTTTGGCTAATTACTTGTTCGTAAAGCCCTTCGACAGGCTCAGGGCGAACGGCCTGAAACTCAGCCCGCAGCGCAAATCATTCACTTATGGAGTGTTGCCATGCCTTTAGTTTCCATGCGCCAGTTGCTGGACCATGCCGCTGAAAACGGTTACGGGATTCCGGCGTTTAACGTTAACAACCTTGAGCAGGTGCAGGCCATTATGGAGGCGGCCAAGGACGTGGATGCGCCGGTGATCATGCAGGCCAGCGCCGGCGCGCGCAAGTACGCGGGCGAGGCGTTTTTGCGCAACCTGATCAGCGCGGCGGTAGAAACGTATCCCAGCGTGCCGATTGTGATGCATCAAGACCACGGCCAAAGCCCGGCCATTTGCAAGGGCGCAATTGATCTGGGGTTTAGCAGCGTCATGATGGATGGCAGCCTAGAGGCAGATGGCAAGAGCATCGCCAGCTATGACTACAACGTGAACGTAACCAAAACCGTGGTCGACATGGCGCATGCCATTGGCGTTACGGTAGAAGGTGAACTCGGTTGCCTGGGCAGCCTAGAAACCATGAAGGGCGATAAAGAAGACGGCCACGGTTCAGAAGGCACCATGACCATGGACCAATTGCTCACAGACCCAGAGCAAGCGGCAGACTTTGTAAAGAAAACGCAGCTGGATGCACTGGCCATTGCGATTGGTACCAGCCACGGCGCGTACAAATTCACCCGCAAGCCTACCGGCGATATTTTGGCGATTGAACGCATCAAAGAAATTCACCGCCGCATTCCCAATACGCATTTGGTGATGCACGGTTCTTCTTCTGTGCCGCAAGATTTGCTGGCAGAAATTCGCAAGTATGGCGGCGACATGAAAGAAACCTACGGCGTGCCGGTAGAAGAGATTCAAGAAGCCATCAAGCACGGCGTGCGCAAGATCAATATCGATACGGATATTCGCCTGGCCATGACAGCGGCAATTAGAAAATTTATGTTTGAAAACCCCAGCAAGTTTGACCCGCGGGAATATCTCAAACCCGCCAAAGAAGCCGCCAAGGTGATTGTCAAGCAGCGCTACGTGCAGTTTGGCTGCCAGGGCCAAGCCAGCAAGATCAAGCCAGAAAGCCTGCAGCAGGTAGCGGTGAAGTACAAGAGCGGGGCGCTTTCGCAGGTGGTGCAGTAATCTGCGCAGTTCCCTCTCCCGCGCGCGGGAGAGGGCTAGGGTGAGGGCGCTCTGGCTGTGAATTCGCCCGCACCAGCGGCTGCGTTCCTCCCTCGCCCGCAGCGAAAGGCATGCCTCGAGCGGGAGAGGGGTGGGGTGAGGGCAAGCAGGGCGTCGACAGGCCTGTCCTGAGCTTGGCGAAGGGCTCGGCCCGAACGGCTCAAAACGCACCGGCCAGTCGGCAATCGCAAGGCCGGTAAAATTCAAAGTTACGGGATCAATGGCGCGAAATTCCCTCGCGCCATTTTCTTTTCCGCTTATCTATTGTCATACTCAACCATGCTCCAATCAAACCTCAAGTCCCTGCAACTGCTCTCGCGCGGCAAAGTGCGTGAAAACTACGCTGTGGGCGCAGACAAAATGCTCATGGTGGCCACAGACCGCTTGAGCGCGTTTGACGTGATCATGAACGAGCCGATTCCCGATAAAGGCCGCGTGCTCACCGGCATGGCGCTGTTTTGGTTTGAAAAACTCAAACACATTGTGCCCAACCACAGCACCGGCATTGCGCCAGAGAGCGTGGTGGCGGCGGATGAGGCCGATCAGGTGCGTGGCCGCGCGCAGGTGGTGAAGCGCTTAAAGCCGGTGATGGTCGAGGCGGTAGTGCGCGGCTATTTGGCCGGCAGCGGCTGGAAGGAGTATCAAGACAGCGGCACGGTATGCGGCATTGCGCTGCCGCCGGGCCTTGCGCAAGCCAGCAAATTGCCGCAGCCAATTTTTACGCCGGCCACCAAGGCAGAGGCGGGCGAGCACGATGAAAACATCAGCTTTGAAAAGATGTGTGATGCCATTGGCAAACCGCTGGCGGAACAGGTGCGGGATGTCTCGCTCAAGTTGTATACAGAGGCGGCAGCGTACGCCGGCACGCGCGGCATCATCATTGCAGACACCAAGTTTGAATTTGGGCTGGACGAGCACGGCACGCTGACTTTGATGGATGAAGTGCTCACGGCGGATTCATCCCGCTTTTGGCCGGCAGATCAATACAAAGAAGGTATTTCGCCGCCCAGTTATGACAAACAGTTTGTGCGGGACTGGCTAGAGGCTTATCGTGATGCAAACGGCAAGCCCTGGCCCAAGACCAAGCCCGCGCCCGCGCTGCCAAGTTCCGTGATTGCGCAAACTGCTGCAAAATACCGCGAGGCGTATGAGAAGTTGACGGGGCGGGCGTTCACGTAGGCAAACGTACAGCCCCAAACGCATTGGAGGGCGGGCGCGTAAATGGGCTTCGACAGGCTCAGCCCGAACGGAATTTGAAGCGCGCGTAGAAGAAAATACGGAGGCTAGGGCAATGACAGAAGAAAAGCGGCCGTTGGTAGGCGTGGTGATGGGTTCCAACTCAGACTGGGAATTTATGCAGGCCGCCGCGCGCGTGCTGAGTGAATTTGGCGTGGAGTTTGAGGCCAAGGTGGTCTCTGCCCACCGCATGCCGGACGATATGTTTGAGTATGCAGAAACCGCGGCCAAGCGCGGGCTGAAGGCCATCATTGCCGGCGCGGGCGGCGCGGCGCATCTGCCAGGCATGATTGCGGCCAAAACGCTGGTGCCGGTGCTGGGCGTGCCGATACCGTCCAAGTATTTGCGCGGTGAAGATTCGCTGCTGTCAATCGTACAAATGCCGCGCGGCGTGCCGGTGGCCACGTTTGCCATTGGCGAGGCCGGGGCGGCCAATGCGGCGCTGTTTGCGGTGTCGATGCTGGCCAATGAATACCCCACCTACCGCACCAAGCTTGCGGTGTTTCGCACCAAGCAGACTGAGGCGGCGCGTGAGATGAAGCTGGATTTGTCGGTGCTGGAGAAGAAGGCGGGGAAGTAAACGCTCGCGCTTTTTTACATCCGTTCGCGTTGAGCCTGTCGAAACGCGTTTGAATCATTGTGTGAACTGCGTTCAAGTGCTTCGCGCGGCTCAGCAGACCATACACATCCTACAGGGCGCGGACGCAAAGGCGTTTCGACAGGCTCAACGCGAACGGATAAAGTAGAAGTCGTAGCGGTTGTAAAAGTAAATCACGCAATATCCATGCGCTTTTTCAGGCAAAAATGGCTCAAAAAGCGCATGGATATTGCGTAGACCACTTTTGGAGAATCATTCTGAACTATAAAACGCTTGCTCCCGGCGCATGGCTGGGGCTGCTGGGTGGTGGTCAGCTTGGCCGCATGTTTTGCATGGCGGCGCAAAGCCTGGGCTTCAAGGTCGTGGTGCTTGACCCGGCGCACGACGGCCCGGCCATCAGCGTGGCAGATCATCACATCTGCGCAGATTATCTGGATGCGCGCGGGCTGGAAAAGCTCGCCGCAATGGCGCAGGCCGTCACCACCGAGTTTGAGAACGTGCCGGCCAAGGCGCTCGAAACGCTGGCAGAGTCTGTGCAGGTCAGCCCGCAGGCTGCGTCTGTAGCGATTGCGCAGGACCGTATTGCAGAGAAGCGTTTTGTTGCCGGGCTGGGCGTGGACGTTGCGCCGCACGCGGTGCTGATGAGTGCGCAAGACATCACCGATTCGCTCGCCACTCTGTTGCCCGGAATTTTGAAAGTGGCGCGGCTGGGCTACGACGGCAAAGGCCAGGCGCGCGTTGGCACGCTGGAAGAACTGCGCGCGGCGTTTACCAAGTTTGGTAGCGTGCCGTGCGTGCTGGAAAAAATGCTTGATCTGGACTGCGAAGTCTCAGTGGTCGTGGCGCGCAATCACCACGGCGCAATGGTGCACTACCCGGTGGCGCAGAATATTCATCGCGATGGAATTCTTGCGATCTCCATGGTGCCTTCGCAGCGGGCAGAAGGTGAGCTGACTGCACGCGCGCTCACAGCTGCGCAGCGCATTGCGCACGGGCTCAATTACGTGGGCGTGCTGTGCGTGGAGTTTTTTGTACTGAAAGATAACCAGTTGCTGGTCAATGAGATTGCGCCGCGCCCGCACAACTCTGGCCACTACACCATCGATGCCTGCGTCACCAGTCAGTTTGAGCAGCAGGCGCGCATCATGGCCGGGTTGCCGCTGGGCTCGCCGCGGCCGCATCATCCCGCAGTGATGTTCAACCTGCTGGGCGACGTGTGGCAGCGCGGCGATGCACGTGTGGAACCCGACTGGAGCTACGTGCTTGCCGAGCCCAACGCCAAGCTGCACCTGTACGGCAAGACCGACGCGCGCGCCGGCCGCAAAATGGGCCATGTCACAGTGCTGGGCAACAGTGTGGCCGATGCGCTGGCACGCGCCAACCTGCTTGCCGCAAAACTTGGGATCGCCCCCGCGCAGTGACCGTGCCCGCCATAGAAATTTCGCACGCTGCGCAGCAGCTTGCCGCCGGCGCGCTGGTCGCGTTTCCAACCGAGACGGTGTACGGCCTGGGCGCCGATGCGATGAACCCGCAGGCGGTAGCAAAAATTTTTGCGCTCAAAGGCCGGCCAAGCAATCATCCGCTGATTGTGCATCTGGCGCGTGGCACACCGCTGCAACAGTGGGCGCAGCACGTTCCTGCTTACGCGCAAGCATTGATTGATACCTTCTGGCCCGGTCCGCTCACGCTGGTACTCAAAAAATCTGCATCGGTTCCGCCCGCGGTGACTGGCGGGCAAGATACGGTGGGGCTGCGCTGCCCGTCACACCCGGTTGCGCAGGCGCTGCTGGCGGAGTTTGCGCGTATCGGGTCCGGTGGCGTGGCCGCGCCCAGCGCCAACCGGTTTGGCCAGGTCAGCCCCACCACGGCGCAGCACGTGCGCGATGAGTTCGGCAACCAGACGCCGCTGCTGCTGGACGGCGGCGCGTGCGACCTGGGTATTGAATCCACCATCATTGATTGCACCGGCGCGCAGCCCGTGCTGCTGCGGCCCGGCAGCATTCAGCGTATGCAGATTCAGGCTGTGACCGGTTTGCCCGTACTAGACCGCCAGGCAGACAGCCCGCGGGTATCCGGCGCATTGCCAGCGCATTACCAGCCGGCGACACGTGTGTTACTGATTGCCGAGCCTGCACAACTGCCCGGCGGCAAAACCGCGCTGTTTGCGCCGGTAAGCCCGGCCGGCTACGGCGGCGTGTTCCGCCAGGCGCCTGCGGACGCGTACGCATACGCGCATGCGCTATATGCCACACTGCGTGAGCTGGATGCGCTCGCGCTTGATTTGATCTGCATCGCGCCGCCCCCTGATGGGCCGCAATGGGAAGCGGTGCACGACCGGTTGCGGCGCGCAGCAGCCTAGCGGCAGTACGCATGAATCTGACAGATGGTGCACTGCGGCTTGATGCACTAAGCAATCCCAAGTAATTTAAGTCACGAAAAGCGAACGCTCGTTCGTAAATAATTCGTGCTCAGGGTTTTTTAAAAAACTACATGGCGCATTTCAGAGGAGACACACATGCGTTATCTGCGTTTTGGCGTTGCGGCACTTGCTGCAGCGATTCTGGCCGCCTGCGGCGGTGGTGGTGCAGGCGACCAAACGCCGAAGGTCACATACTCATCACTGGTTTCGTTTGGCGATAGCCTTAGCGATGTGGGTACCTACAAGGTAGGCACCGTGGCCGCGCTGGGTGGCGGCCAATACACCATCAACGGACCAGTTGGCAAAAACTGGATTGAGCTAATGGCCAGCACGCTCAAGCAGACTGCTCCTTGCGCTGCGATGACAGGACTCGATGGCGACCCGATGCAGGGTTTTAGCGTGCCTGCGACAAACAATCCAAATTGCCGTGCTTACGGTCAAGGTGGCTCTCGCGTTACCAATCCAGTCGGCCCCGGCAACAAAGTGCTGGGTGGTGGCAACGCGGTGCTGGGCCAGTTGACGGTACCGGTTATCACGCAGATGCAAAATCATTTGGCCGCAGTAGGCGGCACATACACGGGCAACGAAATTGTGTTCACACTGGCCGGTGGTAACGATGTCTTTCTGAATCTCGGAGCCGTTGCAGCAGGCGGGGCAACGCCCACCCAGGCAGTGACAGCAATGGGCGTTGCAGGCGCGGAGCTGGCCGGCTATATCAAGGCGCTAGTGCTGGGCAGAGGCGCCAAGCGAGTGGTAGCCGTTAACTTGCCGGACGTTAGCAAAACGCCGTTTGGCTATAGCTTTGATGCGCAAACGCAAGGGCTGATCTTGCTTATGAGCACAACTTTCAACGATCAACTCAAAGCCGGACTTGCTGGTACGGAAGCCAATGTGCTGCTGGTGGATGCGTTTACCGTTAGTCAAGCGCAGGCAGCAAATCCTGCGCAGTACGGCTTGACCAATGTGACGATCCCTGCATGCGATTTGTCTCCTGCTAAAAATCCTCTGGGTTCATCGCTGGTCTGCACGAGCAATAACTTGATTGCGGGCGGACCGGTGGACAAGTATCAGTTTGCTGATGGCGTTCATCCGACTCCGTACGGTTACCAGTTGCTCGCGCAGTTGGTCAGCTCCGAAATGGCGAAAAAAGGTTGGCTCTAAATTGGACGGGGAGACAGGAAAATGAAAACCATTCTCAAGACAGTGGCGGCGTGCGGGCTGCTCGCATCAGTATGGAGCGCGCACGCGCAAAACCTGCAGGGCTGGAGCGTATTTGGCGGTGTGTCGAACATCGGGCCGAAAGTCAGCAGCGGCAATCTGGGCGCGCCCAGCCTGCCCAACACCAAGATCGATATCGACGATGCCACGCAGGTCAGCGGCGGCTTTTCCTATGACATCAACGATACTTGGCGCGTGACGTTTGCCGTGCTTGCGCTGCCCTTTGAACATGACATCGTGGGTGATGGTGCTATCAATGGCGTGGGCAAGATTGGCAGCGTCAAGCAATTGCCGCCCACCGTGCTGTTGCAGTACAAGTTTTTGGATGCCGCCTCGCCGTTTCGGCCCTACGCGGGCGCCGGTGTGAGCTATGCCTACTTCTTTGGTGAAGAAGGTTCGGCCACATTAACGGCGCTGACCAATCCCGGTGGGCCGCCTACAACCTTGTCAGCAAAGTCCAAACTTGCGCCGTCCCTGCAACTGGGCGGGCAGTACGCCATCAACAGCAAATGGTTTGTGGACGTGAATGTGATGAAGACGTGGTTGAAGACTACTGCGACGCTATCTACTGGGCAGAAGATCGATACCAAACTTGATCCTCTGTCGGTTGACCTTTGGGTGGGTTACCGCTTCTAGCCGGATCTGAAGCGCTGTACAACCAAAGAGCCCGCGAGGGCTCTTTGCGTTTTGGGCCCGCTTTGTTGGGCTTACTTAAAGCGCAGCTTCATCGCCAGAATGAAACCAGACAGCAAAAGTGTGATCGCATTGGCGATAACGACCGGCCATGACTGAATCAGCACGCCATAGGTCAGCCAAAGGGCGATACCTACTGTGAAGGTCGCATACATCGGCAGAGAGATTGCGCGAGTATTGCGACTGTGGATAATCTGAAGTGCCTGAGGCACAAAGGAAATGGTCGTGCAAAATGCAGCGCAATAGCCCAGCAGTTCATGTGTATTCATGGTTTGCATTATCGCTTGCTTGCAAGTGTTGCGTTGAACGGGAGTGCTGAGTTGAACCCGCCAGATACGCTGTTTGCGCCACCGCGTGTGCATGTAGTGCGGCGCGCGGACGGGAGCCTGCTGTTATCCAACCCCACGCCACTTGCGCAGCATGTGCGCCGTGTGGGCGATTGGCTGGAGCATTGGGCGAGCACGGCGCCGCAGCGCACTTTTTTGCAAGAGCGCGATGCAAGTGGCGCTTGGCACAGCGTCATCTATGCGCAGGCGCGCGAGCAGGTCTACGCGATCGCAACCTGGCTGCTTGAGCATGGCGCGGGCACGCAGGGTGCGCAACAAGCGGTGATGGTTCTGTCAGAAAATAGCGTGGAGCACGGTCTGCTCGCACTGGCCTGCATGCACGCAGGCGTGCCGGTGGCAGCGGTTTCGCCGGCTTTCTCGCTCATGAGTAGGGACCATGCAAAGCTTAAGTCGCTCACGCAATTGCTCAGGCCAAGCGTGATCTACTGTTCTGATGCTGCTACTTACGGTGCAGCACTCGCGGCAGTTGCGCCGCTGCACGATGCGGTGGTTGTGGCAAAGCGCAGCGCCATGGCCAGCATGATCGGAAGTGAAGCGCTTTATACGCGCGTCAACACGCCAGCAGTGCAAGCAGCATTTGCACGCGTGACACCTGAATCGATTGCGCGTCTGCTGTTTACCTCGGGCTCCACGGGCGAACCCAAAGGCGTCATCAACACACACCATATGCTGACCAGCAATCAGGCGGCGCGGCTGCAGAACTGGCCGTTCCTGCAGCAGATACCGCCGGTTGTGGTGGACTGGTTGCCTTGGAGCCATACGTTTGGAGCCAACCATAACTTCAACATGGTGCTGGCCAATGGCGGCACCATGATTGTGGACAGCGGCAAACCGATGCCTGGCGCGTTTGAAGCGACAGTGCGCAACCTGCGCGAAATTGCGCCTACCGTGTACTTCAACGTCCCGCGCGGCTATGACATGTTGATTGCCGCGCTGCGTGCTGATGAGCTGCTGCGCAAGAACTTCTTTTCGCGCGTGCAGTTACTGTTTTACGCCGCTGCGGCGCTACCGCAGACTGCATGGGAGGCGCTTGAACGCTTATCGATGGAAACACTGGGGCGCGTCGTGCCAATGGTCTCTGCTTGGGGTTCTACCGAAACCGCACCGCTGGCTGTAGATTGCCATTTTCAGGCACCGCGCTCCGGTGTGATTGGTTTGCCGGTGCCCGGCGTTGAAGTCAAACTGGTGCCAAGCGGCGACAAGCAGGAGATCCGCGTACGCGGCCAGAACGTTATGCCTGGTTATTGGCAACGCCCAGACCTGACCGAGCAGGCGTTTGATGAAGAGGGTTTTTACAAGATCGGCGATGCAGTGCGCTTTGCCGATCCGCAGCAGCCTGAACTGGGCCTGG
>JBJOQV010000476.1:0-10329 GCA_046049785.1 Pseudomonadota bacterium | reverse complement strand
TTGGGGCACGTTCAGGTTGTGCGATGATCCGATCGAAGCGCCGCTGGACAATCTGCCCAAGGCGCGCGAAAAGCTTGGCGTGAAGCCGGAAGAGTTTGTGCTGTTTGGGCTGGGCGAGACCCGCGTGCTACGCAAGAATTGAAGGCGCACTACGCAATATCCATGCGGGTTTTGGGCCGCTTTTTCCTCAAGAGCCGCATGGATATTGCGTGCCCGCCTTCAAATCTCTAATTCACCTTGCATCACCATCACCGCGGCGCCGCTCACGCGCACGTTGGTTGCCAAGCCGCCGGCGCGTGTGTAGTTCAGCAGCAGCTCGCTGGGCCGGCCCATCTCTACGCCTTGAATCAGCGTCCACGCATGCTCGCCGTCTTGCGTATCAATGTGCTGCGCAAGATAGCCGGCAAATGTGGCGGCAGCACTGCCGGTGGCAGGGTCTTCCAGCACGCCGTGGGCGGGTGCGAACATGCGTACATAGGCAGTGCTACGGGCGGGATCAATCGCGCACGGATAAAACTGCTGGTGCTGCGTTGCGGGCGAGGCGGCGTCCCACGCTGCAGTATTCAAGCGGCAGGCCTGCAGCGCAGCGCGGTCTTGCAGTGGCATGATCAACAATTCACTGCCGGTGCTCAGCGCAGCCATGGGCAACGCTGTGTGTAGTTGTGGCGCGGCAATGCCCAACAACTGCGCGGCGCCTGCGTGCGAAAGATCAAAGTCCACCGTGTAGGGATTTTTTGGCGCGGTCAGCGTGCAGCGCGTCACGCGGCCGCCGCTGCGCTCAATCTTGACCGGCACCGGGCCAAGGTTTTCTTCAAACACAATGTCGGTGACGTCGCTGCCGATGATGCCTAGCGTTGCCAGCGCAAACGCGGTGCCGACTGTGGGATGCCCGGCAAAGGGCATCTCCGCGCTGGGCGTGAAGATGCGCACCTGCGCCGTGTGCGCCGGGTTCTTGGGCGGCAGCACAAAGGTGGTTTCTGAATAGTTGAACTCGCGCGCGATGGCCTGCATCTGCGCGGCGGAAAGTCCTTGGCCATCAAGCACCACAGCGAGCTGATTGCCGCCAAAGCGGGTGGTGGTGAACACATCGCAAGTGCAGTATGACTTTTTCATGGGGGTGGTGAACGATCTGATTAAGTGAGCGTGAATGAGTGAGTTTGAAAATAGACTACGCAATATCCATGCGGGTTTTCAGGCAAAAATGGCTCAAAAAGCGCATGGATATTGCGTAGTCATGCCTTAATCGCTTCTGTTTTTGCTGCCTGTTGCTGCACCGGTACTTTGCGCACCAGATACAGCAGCGCCACAATTGCCACGGCAAACACCCAGGTGCGCCAGCTCACAGGTTCGCCAAACAGCAGCGCGGCGGCGCTTACCGTCATGAACATCTGTAGCAATTGCACTTGACCAACGCGTGCGGTTCCGCCCATCGCCAGGCCGCTGTACCAGGCAAAGAATCCCACAAACTGGCTCATCAACGCCAGGTACGCAAACGCGGCCCAACTGACAAGCCCCGCGTGCTGCGCGCCCGTCGATACAAACAACCACACACCGGGTAGCAGCAAAAAAGGAAACGACAAGCACAGTGCCCAGCAAATGGTCTGCCAGCCGCCCAGCGTGCGCGCTGCTTCGGCGCCACTGGCGTAGCCAAGCCCGCCCATTGCTACCGCAAACAGCATCAGGCCATCGCCCGGTTGAAATTTGCCGCCGCCTTCAATCAGCGCGTAACTCACCACCAGCGCGCTTCCGGTCACAGCCAGCAGCCAGAACAGCCTGCTGGGGCGCTCACCATGCAAACGGGCAGCGATCAGCGCGGTGGCAATCGGCAGCAGGCCGTTGATGAGTGCGCCGTGCGCGGCGGGCACGTATTTCATCGACAAAGAAGATAGCGTGGGCCAGCCCAGCACAATGCCAATGCTGGCAAGCGCGATGTGCCGCCACTCCAGGCGGTTGGGCCAGCGTGCGCGTGTGAGCCACAGCATCAGCGCGGCGGGAATCGTGGCGGCCAGCGCGCGGCCTGAGGAGAGCAGCAGCGGATCAAGCTCCTTGATTGCCAGCCGCGTCATGGGCAGCGTAAGGCTAAAGATCGCCACGCCGACCAGGCCCAGCAACATGCCGCGGGTGGTGCTGGTCATGTGCCAAACCCCATCCAGATGGCAGTGGCGGCCAGCGACAGCGCCATGACACGGTTGAACCACACAAGCCGCGCGCCTTGCTTGAGCCAGTGCGAAAGTGCATCACCCATCCACGCCCACAGCAGCAGCGACGCCATGGCGGCAATAAAAAACGCGATCACAATATGCACGGCACGCTCGGAAAATGTGCCGGCGCTGGCGTAGCTGGACGTAATGGCCACCGACAGCATCCACGCCTTAGGGTTGGCGTATTGAAACGCGGCCGACTGCAAAAACGTGAACGGCTTGACCACGCGTGCCTCGCTCAGTGTGCTGCTACCAAACAGCCCCCATGCAAGCCAAAGCAGATAGGCGATGCCGGCGGCTTTGATGACCAACATAGCTGTTGTGGACGCGGTGATCAGCGCCGCCATGCCCGCCAAACCGGCCAACAGCATGGTGGTGAAGCCGCTTGGCACGCCAAACACGTGCGGTAGCGCGGCACGCAGGCCATGGTGCACACCGGTGACCATGGCGATGGTGTTGTTGGGGCCGGGCGTGAACGAGCCGATCAGGGCAAACGTCCACACCGCAATAATCTGCGCGGTCGTCATGGCTTGCAGACTACCACCATTAACCAATACACTACCGGTACAGTTCACCATTACATGAACGGCACAGTTATGGCCTCACTTGCTGACCAGATTGTTGTACAGCCCACTGAAACGAAGCAGCCAGCGGCGGATCGCACCTCGCGCAAAACGGTAGAAATTCTCACGCGCGAGAGTGATGAAACGCTGGTCGCGCAACTGGTTGCACGCTTCAAGCGCCGGATTGATGAGCGCATGCTCAAACCCGGCTCCAAACTGCCTTCGATCCGTATGCTCGCGGAGCGCGAAGGCGTGTCGCGCTTTACCGTGGTTGAGGCGTACGACCGGTTGGTCGGGCAGGGCATGATCGAGTCGCGCCGCGGCTCGGGCTTTTTTGTCAAAGAGCGCGTGGTCAAGCCCAAGACCAAACAACTCGCCGTCGCGCCGCACAACACCATGGACACCGTGTGGCTGCTGCGCAATATGTTCCGCGAAGTCGGCCCACATCACATGCCCGGCACCGGCACCGTGCCGCCCGAGTGGCTGGATGCAGAGCTGATCGCGCACGCCATGCGTGCCTACGCGCGTGGTGACGGTTCTTCGCTGCTCTCCTACGGTACGCCGCAAGGCTGGCTGCCGCTGCGTGAGCAGCTCACCATCAAATTGTCAGAGCTGGAGATTGATGCCGATCCGCAGCAAATCGTTACCACCGCCGGCATCACGCAGGCGCTCACCATGGTTGCGCGCCAGCTCGCGCGGCCGGGCGATACCGTGCTGGTGGATGACCCCGGTTGGTTTGTGCTGTTTGCATCGCTCAACGCGCAGGGGCTCAAGATCGTGGGCGTGCCGCACACGCACGATGGGCCAGACATCAATGCCCTGGCACGTGTGTGTGAAACGCACAAGCCTAAGTTCTACGTGATCAACTCGGTGCTGCACAACCCTACCGGCCACTCGCTGTCTGCCGCCAAGGCGTTTCAGATTCTGCGGCTTGCTGAGCAGCATGATTTTCATATCGTTGAAGACGATGTGTATTGTGATTTTCACCCCGGCGCGCAGGTGCAGCCCGCCACGCGCCTAGCTACGCTGGATCAGCTCAAGCGCGTGATCTATCTGGGCAGCTTTGCCAAGACGCTCGCCGCCAATCTGCGCGTGGGATTCATCGCCGCCGATGCCGGCCTAGCCAGTGCGCTGACCGATCAAAAGATGCTGCTCTCGCTCACCACGCCCGAGATGGGTGAACGCATTGTGCAAAAAGTGCTGAGTGAGGGGCACTATCGCAAACACGTGGAACGCCTGCGCGCCAAGCTCGAGCCGCGCCGCGCTGCCACGCTCAAACTTCTGGAAGGCGCGGGCGTGCGCTTTAATAATCTCTCACCGTGCGGCCTGTTCTTATGGGGCGATCTGGGCGTGAACAGCGAGGCGGTGGCCAACGCCGGCGCAGAAGCCGGCTTTGTGTTTGCGCCGGGCAGTTTGTTTTCACCGGGGCAGGTGTACTCCACCATGATGCGTTTTAACGCCGCTACATCCAGCCATCCGCAAATGCTCAAGTTTTTGGCGCAGACGCTGGAGAGTGCAGGGCGTTAGATTCAAACTGCCTGCACGCAATATCCATGCGCCTTTTGGGGCAAAAATGGCTGAAAAAGCCTATGGAAATTGCGTGCAGTGCTTTCAAATCTCATCAAATGACTGCCCACGAACAACTAGCACTGATCGCACTCTACGACCAAGAACACCGCCGCGCCATCCGTTTGCCGGGCTATGAGACGATTCAAACTGCCGGTGTGACGCGCAGCATCGCTGCCAGCGGGCAGGCGTATGTGTTCTGGCAAAACCCCGCGCACGATCCTGCGCAGTTAATCGCACAAGAAATCGCGTGGCATCAAACCCGTGCCAAGCGGCTGACGTGGAAGCTCTACAGCCACGATGCGCCACCCGGCTTTGCCGATGCGCTGCTTGCACAAGGTTTTGTGGGCGAAGGGCCGGCCAATCAGTTTTGCGCTTTGGATATCGATGCGTTTAATGACGCGCTGCGCTTTCCGGCTGACTATCGTATAGAGCGGCTCAATAGTGCCGCGCAACTGCAAACGCTGATTGATTTGTACGGCCACATCTGGCCTGATGAAGACAACGCCCTGTGGCTCTCAGGCTATGCGCCAGCGCTGGAAAAGCGTGAAGATGGCTTACATTTATTCTGTGTCTTCGATCAGAAAGGTCACGCGACTGCAAGCGGCGGCATGATTCACTACGCGGGCCAACAGTTTGGCCACCTGTTTGGCGGCGGCACGCATCCTAGCTACCGGCGGCTCGGCCTGCACGGCGCACTTTCTGCCGTGCGTGCGCAAACGCTGCGTGCGCGTGGCGGGCAGTGGTTGATCGTCGATGCCGGCGCGCAAAGTTATCCGCTGCTTGCTAAGCGTGGGTTTGAACCCGTGGGCCAGGTAAGTTTCTATTCAATAAATTTTTGATGCACTACGCAATATCCATGCGCCTTTCCAAGCAAAACTGCTTGAAAAAACCCATGAATACTGCGTAGACGCCTTTGAAAGACGAGCTTTTCATGATGCAAATCCTCGGTAAAGCACCATCGATCAACGTGCGCAAAGTGTTGTGGACGTGTGCGGAAATTGGTATTCCATTTGAGCGGCAAGACTATGGCGGCGGGTTTGCCACCACCGGCACGCCGCAGTTTCTAGCGCTCAACCCCAACGCGCTGATACCCGTGATCATCGACGATGGCTTTGTGCTTTGGGAGTCAAATACCATCTGCCGCTACCTTGCAGGCAAACACGGCCGCACCGATCTGTTGCCTGCCGCGCCGCAAGCCCGCGCACAGGTAGAACAGTGGATGGACTGGCAAGCCACCGAGCTAAACAACGCCTGGCGCTACGCCTTCACGGCCCTGGTGCGCAAAAGCCAGGCGCATCAAGACGCACAATTGATTGAGGCTAGCGTGCAGAGCTGGAACAAACATATCGGCATTTTGAATGCGCAGCTAGAGCGCACCGGTGCGTACGCGGCCGGCAATACGTTTACGCTTGCAGACGTTGTGCTCGGCCTGTCAGTGAACCGCTGGTTAATGACGCCGATGGCGCGGCCAAGCTACGGCGCCATCGACGCATACTTTGCGCGGCTCAACCAGCGCCCTGCGTTCAAGGAACACGGCAACAACGGTGTGGCTTGAAACGGCTTCATTGCGGTTTTTCTGCGGCTTTACTGTGGTTTGTTCAGCCCCAGCTTTTCAATCACCGCTTTCTCGCGCGTGAATGTCTGCTCCGCAAACTTGCTGTACGCATCGCTGCTCATGTACATCAGCGCTTGATCGTACTTGCCCAATGCTTCTACATGGTTAGGCATTTCCATCGCTTGCTTGAAGGCGTCGTGCAGTTTTTTTACTACGTCTGGCGGCGTGCCTTTGGGCGCCGCCAAGCCGTAGGGCGATGCCTGCACAATGCCCAGGCCTAGTTCTTTGAGCGTTGGCGCGTCGGCAAACTTGGCCAGCCGCTGCTCGCCCCAGGTATTGAGCACGCGCAGCTTGCCGCTTTGTACGTGTGGTGCAAAGCCGGTGGAATCCGCCGCGGCCATGATGTGTCCGCCCAGAATAGCTGCCATCAAATCCGCGCTGCCTTTGTAGGGGATATGGTTGAGCGTGATGCCGGCCTTGAGCGCCACTTCTTCCATGGTCAGGTGCGGGCTGGTCAGTGTGCCGGTAGAGCCGTAGCTCAGCTTGCCGGGGTTGGCTTTGGCGTAGGCCACAAAATCCGCCCAGGTTTTGATGGGTGAATCCACCGGCACCACCAGGCCAAACGCGTAGCCGGTGATGTTCAGCAGATAGCTTAGGTCTTTCACCGGGTCCCAATTGATTTTTGTGGTGTAGGGCAGGCGAAAGATGCCCAGCGGCGTTTGGCCGACGGTGTAGCCATCCGGCTTGGCGGTTTGCAGCGCCTGCGCGGGCATGCTGCCGCCCGCGCCCGGGCGGTTCTCCACAATCACCGGCTGGCCCACGATCTTGGAAGCGTTTTCGGCCAGTACGCGCATGGTGATATCTGTCGGCCCGCCAGCAGGAAAAGCCACCAGCAGCTTGATGGGCTGCGAAGGAAACGCTTGCGCGTGCGCCACGTTTGCCGCCAACGCACAGATCAATAAAGCGCCGGCGCGCGCAGCATATTTGATTTTCTTCAACACATTCATAGCGGTCTCCTCTATTTTTTGTGGTGGCCGACAGCTCAGTCTTGCGCCACGCGCAGCACCAGCTTGCCAAAATTCTCGCCGTTAAACAGCTTGAGCAAGGTTTCCGGGAAGGTACTCAGGCCATCCACCACATCTTCCTTGCTCTTCATCTTGCCTTCTTTGAGGTAGCCCGCCATCTCGGCCACAGCCAGGTGGTAGCGGTCTGCGTAGTCAAACACCACAATGCCTTCCATCCGCGCGCGGTTCACGAGCAGACTTAGATAATTCTTTGGCCCTTGCACCGGCGTGGTGTTGTTGTACTGGCTGATGGCGCCGCAAATGATGATGCGCGCCTTGCGGTTGATGCGGGTGAGAACGGTATCCAGAATCTCGCCGCCCACGTTGTCAAAGTAAATGTCTACGCCGTTTGGGCAATGCTGCTTCAGCCCGTCTTTCACGGCGGTGGGGCCGGCTTTGTAGTCAATGCAGGCATCAAAGCCCAGCTCTTTCACCACCCAGTCGCACTTGGCTTGCCCGCCGGCAATGCCCACCACGCGGCAGCCTTTGATTTTGGCCACTTGCCCCACGGTCTGGCCCACTGCGCCTGCCGCGCCGCTGACCACCAGTGTTTCGCCCGCCTTGGGCTGCCCAACATCCATCAAGCCAAAGTAGCCCGTCATGCCCGGCATGCCCAGCACGTTGAGCCACTGCGTCATGCTGCCCATGCGCAAATCAATCTTGACCATGCCGCTGCGTTTGATTTGATCCTCAGGCACCAGCACGTATTCCTGCACGCCGGTGCCTACAGACACAGTGTCGCCCACGGCAAACTTGGGGTTCTGGCTGGCTACCACCTTGCCAATGCCACCGGCGCGCATCACCTCGCCAATGGCCACTGGCGGGATGTAGCTCTTGCCTTCATTCATCCAGCCGCGCATGGCTGGGTCTAGCGATATTGCCAGCACCTTGACCAGCACGCCGCCGGGGCCGGGTTCTTGCACGGGCTCGTCTGTAAAGCTCCACACGTCACGCGTGGGAAGTCCCACCGGCCGGGCGGCCAGGCGGATTTGGTGGTTTTTCAGGGAAGTAAATGCGGTGGCCATGGGCGGTGTCTCGGTTTGTTTTGGTGTGTCTGCATATTAGCGGCTGGCTGGCCAGATAACGGCGAGAAACTACAATCCAAAGTCTTGAAATATCAGAATACAGCACGCATATCCCATGCGGATTTTGGGGCAAAAATGGCCCAAGAACCGCATGAATATTGCGTAACCACCTTTCTATTTCGCAGAAATCAACACCATGAGCACTGAAACTCTCGCCTTCCAGACCGAAGTCAAACAACTGCTGCACCTGATGATTCACTCTTTGTATTCCAACAAAGAGATTTTTCTGCGCGAGCTGGTCTCCAACAGTTCAGATGCGCTGGACAAGTTGCGCTTTGAAGCCATCGCCAAGCCAGAGTTGCTAGAAGGCCGCGGGGAGCTCTCCATTACCGTGAGCTTTGACAAAGATGCCAAGACCGTGACCATTAGCGACAATGGCATCGGCATGACGCGTGAAGAAGCCGTGGCGCACCTGGGCACCATCGCCCGTAGCGGCACGAAGGAGTTTTTCGGCAAGCTTTCTGGTGACCAGCAAAAAGACGCCGCCCTCATCGGCCAATTTGGCGTGGGCTTTTACAGCGCCTTTATCGTCGCCAAGAAAGTGGACGTACTTACGCGCGGCGCAGGCAAGGCCTACAACGAAGCCGTGCTGTGGAGCAGTGAAGGCGCGGGCGAATTTTCTATCGCCGATGCAGAAAAGCCCAGCCCCGGCACCGAGATCACGCTGCACCTGAAAGATGATGAAAGCGAGTTTGCAGACCGCTGGCGTTTATCTTCCATCATCAAGAAATATTCAGACCACGTGGGCTTTCCCATCCGCATGCGCAAGCAGGAGTGGGACAAAGATAAAAACGAATACACGCTGCTGGACGAATTTGAAACCGTCAACCAGGCCAGCAGCTTGTGGACGCGTAGCAAGAACGACATTACCGAAGAGCAGTACCACGAGTTTTACAAAAGCGTCAGCCACGACAACACTGAGCCGCTGGCCTATACCCACAACCGCGTAGAAGGCCGCAGCGAATACACGCAACTGCTCTACATTCCCGCCAAAGCGCCGTTCGACTTGTGGGATCGTGACCGCACAAGTGGGGGAAATGCGGGCATCAAGCTCTACGTCAAGCGCGTGTTCATCATGGACGATGCCAAAGAACTCATGCCGCAGTACCTGCGGTTTGTGAAAGGCATCATCGACAGCAACGATCTGCCGCTGAACGTGAGCCGCGAGATTCTGCAAGAAAGCCGGGATGTAAAAGCGATCCGCGAAGGCTCCACCAAGCGCGTACTCAGCATGCTTGAAGATCTTGCAGAGAACCAAAAAGAAAAATACGCAGGCTTTTGGAAAGAATTTGGCCAGGCCCTCAAAGAAGGCATGGGCGAAGACTTTGCCAACCAGGAGCGGCTGGCCAAGCTCATGCGGTTTGCATCCACCAACAGCGATGAGCAAAGCGTGAGCCTAGTGGACTACGTGGCCCGCATGAAAGAAGGGCAAGAAAGAATCTACGTTCTGACCGCAGAAACGCTCGCCGCCGCCAAGGCCAGCCCGCACCTGGAAGTGTTCAAGAAAAAAGGCATCGAGGTACTGCTGCTCACCGACCGCATTGACGAATGGATGCTCTCACACCTGCAAGCGTTTGAAGAAAAAGAGCTGCAAAGCGTCGCCAAAGGCGCAGTAGATCTGGGCAAGCTGGAAGACGAGGCCGAGAAAAAGCAGCGCGAAGAAGTGGCCGAGCAATACAAGGGCTTGGTGGAAAAAGTGAAGACGGTACTGGGCGAGCGCGTCAAAGAAGTGCGCACCACAACGAGGCTTACGGACAGCCCCGCCTGCCTGGTGATGGACGAGCACGACATGAGCGCCACCCTGCAACGCCTGCTCAAACAAGCCGGCCAAAAAGCGCCTGAGTCAAAACCGATTCTGGAGATCAACCCCGCGCATCCGCTGGTGGCGCGCATGCAGAGTGATGAAAGCCGGATTGATGATTTGGCGCATGTGCTGCTGGATAACGCGACGCTGGCGGAGGGTGGCAACTTGGAAGATCCGGCGGGGTATGTGGGGAGGATTAATAAGTTGTTGTTGGAGATGAAGGCAATATAGACGGAGCGTTTATGCGGATTTCCGATCAAAAGTGTCTGGAAATCCGCATGAATAAAACGTTAGGCAGCTATGCGAGCAGCAACCCCAGCGTGTTCGCGCAGCAAATAGAGTAGGCCACCGCCGTCGATTAGCTCGATTGGCTTATCTTTTGTGAAGTTGTACGCATCGGCACCATAACCGCTCGTGCAGACTAAAATTCCTTTGTTAGCGCCTTCGTTCATCATGGTGCCGTAGAGATCGCGTACCGCACTCACTCC